>JAUYIV010000011.1 GCA_030688105.1 Actinomycetota bacterium
GTTGCCGACGCTGTTCGTCCGCGCCCGATGTCCCGCGTGTCTCGATCTGATCGGGGAGAGCGACGATCGTCCCGGCCACACCGCTTCGGCCCTACTCGATGGCTCTTCGGCTGAGGAGCTGAGGCGTCAGCCGAAGAGCCACGAACCCCCCAATCGACCCGGCTACGGTTCGCTCGAGACCGGAGGTCGTGTGAGGCACCCCAAGAGAGCCCGCCGCGGACGGCTGCTGGCTCTCTTGATCGTGGCAATCCCGGTGATCGTCCCCTCATCGGCAGGCACGTCGGCACCTCCTCGAGCCTTCACCGTCGCCGCCGCCGGAGACGTCCTCATCCATCGGCGAGTGGCGCAGGTGGCCCACCTCGGAGGCGGCGCATACGACTTCGCGCCGATGTTCTCCTCGATCGAACCGTGGATCTCGCAGGCCGACCTGGCCATCTGCCACCTCGAGGTGACGCTCAGCCCGGACAACACGGGGCTCGCGTACTACCCGCGGTTCGTCGCCCCCCACGAGGTGGCTTCGGCGATTCGCGGCGCGGGATACGACACGTGCTCGACCGCGGGCAACCATGCTCTCGATGGCGGATGGGTGGGAGTCCAGTCCACGCTCGAGCTGCTCGATCGCGCCGGGGTGCGCCACGACGGGACCGCCCGCACGCCCGAGGAGCGGCTGCCCGGCTTGTACGCCGTGGAGGGGGTGACCGTCGCCCACATCTCCTACACCTATGGCACCAACGGCCTCCCCATGCCCTCTGGCCACCCGTACGCGGTCAATGTGATCGATGCCGACGCCATTCTCGGCGACGCCGCCTGGGCGCGGCAGCACGGCGCCGAGTTCGTCATCGTGTCGCTCCACTGGGGCATCGAGAACGTCGTGGGACCAACGGGGTCACAGGCATCTCTCGCCGATCGGCTCCTCTCCTCTCCGGACATCGACTTGATACTCGGCGCCCATGCCCACGTGGTCCAGCCCATCGGACACGTGAACGGCAAGTACGTCGTGTATGGGATGGGCAACCAGCTCTCCAACCAGAACGGCGCATCCGGGCCCGAGTACTACTCGACCGAAGACGGCCTGCTCGTGCTCATCCGGGTATCCGAGGGAGAACCAGGCGAGCTCTCCGTCGAACGCGTCGACGTGGTGCCGACCTGGGTGCGCCGGAGCGACTATCGGATATTCTCGGTGCGGGACGCCCTGGCGTCGGGAGTCACACCCATCTGGTCGCTCGAGGCTTCGCTCCAGCGAACCACGGCGCGAGCCCGATCGCTCGAGGCACCGTCAATCCGCCTTGCCCCGATCCCGGCACCGGCCACTCCGTGCCGCTGCCGATACTTGCCCGGGGAGAGCTCAACATGGCTCGTTCCACTGGTCGAGTAAGCCGGCCGGAGTAGCTCACTCACCTCCGTCCCGCCCAGTTTCGGCTCTCCACTCCCTCCACTGGCCATCCGGAGAACCGACGCGCGATCAGGTTGGTGACCCCGTCGCGATGCTCGAGGGTGCCGTCGATCACGAGTCCGGCGCTGCGCCTGGCGACGTCACGCTGCGCCGACCAGACTTCGGGGAGGACGATCACGTTGAGCAGCCCCGTCTCGTCCTCCAGGTTGATGAAGATCACGCCCTTGGCGGTCATGGGGCGCTGCCGGTGGGTGACGACGCCGCCGACCCTCACCCGTTTGCCCGCCCGCCTGCCTTCGAGGGCGTCGGCGATGGTGACACACCCGTCTGTGGTCAGTCGCTCACGAACGAACTCGACGGGATGGCGCACCGACACCCCGGTGGCCCAGAGGTCGGCCCGCGCCGACTCTTCTTCGGGCATCGGTGTGAGATCGGGGGCATCGGCGCCCGCAGCCAGCGGGAGCCTTTCCGGGCCCATCCCCGCCAGGGCCCCTGCCGCCCACAAACCCTCCCGCCGGGTCACCCCGATGGATTCGAGCGCCCCGGAGGCGGCAAGTCCCTCGAGAGCCCCGACGGGCAGGCCGGTCCGCTGGGCGAGGTCGATGACCGTCGAGAACCCGCCTCCGGCGAGGCGAGCCGCCTCGATGCGCGAGATCTCGGCCTCACCGAGGTCACGCACGTAGCGCAGGCCCATCCGGACGGCGGTGGCCATCCTCAGCGGGTCGTCGGCAGCCCCCCTCCCTCGTCGCCAGGTGATCCCGTAGTGGCGCACCGTGTCCCCGGGATCCGCGGTGTGGGGGACCACCGTGCAATCGTATTCGGACTCGTTGATGTCGGGCCGGAGCACCACGACCCCGTGGCGGATCGAGTCCTGTACCAGCGAGTTGGGGCTGTAGAAGCCCATCGGCTGGGCATTGAGCAGCCCGGCGAGGAACTCTGCAGGCCAGTGGTACTTGAGCCAGGAGGACATGTACACGATGTACGCGAAGGACACGGAGTGGCTCTCGGGGAAGCCGAAGGAGGCGAACCCCTGGAGCTTCTCCCAGATCTCGTCGGCGGGGCGCCCGGTGATCCCGTTGCCCTCCATCCCGGCGAGGGTCTCCAGCCGGAGCTTTTCCATCTCGTCCTGGGACCGCTTGTGGGTCATCGCCTGGCGCAATCGGTCGGACTGGCCGGGGCTGAACCCGGCGCACACCCGTGCCACCTCCATGAGCTGCTCCTGGAACACCGGCACCCCGAGGGTCTTCGAGAGGATCGGCTCGACCAGAGGGTGGGGGTACCGGACCGGCTCCTCGCCGTTCCGGCGGCGCAGGTAGGGGTGCACCGAGTGGCCCTGGATGGGACCCGGGCGGATGAGCGCCACCTCGACCGCCAGGTCGTAGAAGGTCTTCGGCTTCATCCGGGGAAGCGTCGCCATCTGGGCACGTGACTCGACCTGGAAGACCCCCACGGTGTCGGCCTTGGTGAGCATCTCGTAGATGAGAGGCTCCTGGGGGATCCGGGCGAGGTCGATCTCCATCCCGTGGACCTCCTCGATCATGTCCACGGTGAGATGGAGGGCGTTGAGCATCCCCAGGGCGAGGAGGTCGAACTTGACGATCCCCATCGAGGCGCAGTCGTCCTTGTCCCACTGGAGCACTGAGCGGTCTTCCATGCGGCCCCACTCGAGGGGGACCGACTCCCACAGCGGACGATCGGCGATGACCATGCCGCCCGAGTGGATGCCCAGATGCCGGGGAAACCCGTCGAGGCGCCGGCAGGCGTCCAGGATGAACTCGGCGGTGGCTCCGCCGGGCAACTCGAGGAAGGACTCGATCTTGTGCGGGTCGAGGGTGTCGAGGTACTTGGTCAGCCCGTTGACCTGCGCCTGGGTGAGCCCGAAGGCCTTGCCCACGTCCTGGAGCACCGAGCGGGCCCGGTAGGTGATGACGTTGGCGACCATGGCGGCTCGCTCCCGGCCGTATCGCTGGTAGCAGTACTGGATCACCTCTTCGCGCCGCTCCGCCTCGAAGTCGACGTCGATGTCGGGGGGCCGCCCCCGTTCCTCGGAGAGGAAGCGCTCGAAGGGGAGCCCGAGGCGGATTGGATCTACCCGGGTCAACTCGAGGCACCGGCACACCGCCGAGTCGGCGCCGGAGCCGCGGATCTGGCAGTAGATGTCGCGCGCCTCGGCGAAGCGGACGATGTCCCACACGATGAGGAAGTAGCCGGGGAACCCGAGGCTCTCGATGACACCCAGTTCGTGCTCGAGGCGAGCGAGCGCCACCGGGTCGATCCCGCCAGGCCCGTCACCTGGATACACCCGCCTGGCTCCCTCCATCGTCAGGTGACGCAGGTAATCCATCTCGTCACGGAAATCCCCCGGCATCGGGAAGTCGGGGAGCCGGGGAGCGACCAGCCTGAGATCGAAAGCGAGGTCTCGGCCCAGGTCGGCGGCGCGCGCCACCGCCCCGGGATATCGGGCCATCCGGACCGCCATCTCCTCCGGTGACTTCAGGTAGCGCTCGTCGGTGGCGGGCCAATGGCCGTACCCCGCATCGAGATCACGCCGGCCACCGATGGCGGCGAGGACCTCGGCGATGTCGGCCTCGGACCGGCGGTGGTAGTGGACGTTGTTGGTGGCCACCAGCGGGAGCCCAAGGCGAGCCGCCACCTCGGCGAGGAGGTCGTTGCGGGCGTCGTCGCCCGGCATCCGGTGATCCGTGACCTCGACGAAGAGCCTCCCCGGGAAAACCGCCCGCAGCCGGGTCGCGGCGGTCATGGCGGCCACCAGGTCACCGGCGGCGGCCGCTCGGGGAACCGCCCCCTGGTGGCACCCGGTCAGGGCGATGAGCTTGCCCAGCGACGAGGCCTCGGCCAGATCGGCCTCGGAGTAGACGGGACGGTCCTTCTCGCCGCGGAATTGGGCCCGGGTGACGAGCCGGGAAATGGCGGCGTACCCGCGGGGATCCGGGGCGAGCAGGACGAGATGATCGGTGGGCGGAAGGCTGGTCGGCTTGGAGCCGTGCATGCGGTGGGTCCGGCCCCGGCGAGGTCGAACCCCGCGACCCGCGACCCGCTGCCCGCTCCCCGCTTCAATCTGCCCGCTACCCGCTTCATTTCTCGCCCGTTCTTCTCTTGCCGGTAGCCGGTAGCCGGCAGCCGGCAGCCCCTGGCCATCGCCCGAGACGTCGCCCGTCGCCCGTCGCCCGTCGCCCGCCTGTTCTCCTGCAGGAGGCGGGAGGCGGGTAGCGGGTAGCGTGCCCGGTCGCGGTAGCCCTACTTCCACCCCATACACGGTGGGCAGCCCCATCTGCTCGGCGGCGATCCGGAACCGGGGGGCGCCGTAGAACCCGTCGTGGTCGGTGACGGCAAGTGCCTCGTATCCCAGTTCGGCGGCCCGCTCCACCAATTCCCGCGGATGGGAGGCCCCGTCGAGAAACGAGAAGTTGGTGTGGCAATGAAGCTCGGCGTAGCGCGGCATGGAGAAAGGAGTCTACGCGAATGATCGAACGTGTGTTCGGTGTAGTTCGCGATTCGCAATACGCAATTCGACGGAACGTGCCGGCGCGGGTCTTGCGGGAGGCGGAAGGCGGGTGGCGGTGGGCGGGAGGCGGTGGGCGGATGACCGTAGGCTCCCACCATGATCCGGCCGGCCACCCGCGACGACGTCCCGGCGATCGCCCGTGTCCAGGTGGCGTCCTGGCATGGGGTGTATCAGGGTCTCATCCCCGACGAGGTGATCGACGGGATCACCGTCGAGCGACGGATCGCTCAGTGGACCGCCTTCTTCCAGCGGGCGGACGACGACGAGGCGCTCATCGTCGCCGATCACGAGGGCTCTGTCGTCGGCCTGGCGTCGCTCGGGGTGTCACGCGACGACGACTTCGACGGTGCCCGGGTCGGCGAGGTTCGGGCCATCTACGTCGATCCGGACCATTGGGGACACGGCCATGGGCGAGAGCTGATGGTGGGAGTCGAGGACTGGCTCCGCCGCCATGACTTCGCCGAGGCGATGCTATGGGTCCTCGAGGCCAACCGGCGAGCCCGCCACTTCTACGACGCCGCCGGCTGGGCGGTCGACGGGGCCTCCAAGATCGAGGACATCTTCGGAGCGGGGGTCCCCGAGGTCAGATATCGCGTCCACCTGAATATCGACAATGCTGTTTGACAGTGACAGCACTCTGATGTCACTATGCCGTCTGTGACCACTCCCCCCTCGACCGAGACCATCGGCCCGGCGCCGACCATTCCCGGGATGCGCACCTTCTTCACCGTCTGGGGAGGCCAGCTGGTCTCGGTCCTCGGGACCACCCTCACCGCATTCGGCCTCCAGATCTGGGTATACACCGAGACCGGATCGGTCACCGCGCTGGCGATCGCCAGCCTGTTCTTCGCACTCCCCTCGACAATCGTTGCGCCGTTTGCCGGAGCCCTCGTCGACCGGTGGGACCGCCGCCGGGTGATGATCGCCTCCGACACGATGGCGGGAGCGGCCACCCTCATCATCGCCGCTCTATTCATCAACGATTCCCTCGAGGTGTGGCACGTCTATGGACTGGTCGGCGTCGGCGCCATCGGGAACGCGTTCCAGAACCCGGCATGGCTGGCGTCGATACCCCTCCTGGTGCCCAAGAAGCACCTGGGACGGGCCAACGGGCTGGTCCAGCTCAACGACGGGCTGTCATTGGTCATCGCCCCGGCGCTCGCCGGCGTGATCCTGGTGACCTTCGGGCTGGGCGGGATCCTGATCACCGACGTGGCGACCTTCCTCGTCGCCGTAGGGACCCTGATGATGGTCCGATTCCCCCGCCCCAAGGACCACGCCGAGACGGCGACCGCTTCGCTGCTCGGCGACGCTCGCGCCGGATGGCGCTACATCAAGGACCGCCCCGGCCTCTTCGGCCTGCTCTGGGTCTACGCAGGCGTCAACTTCGCCCTGTCGTTCGTCAACATCCTCATCATCCCGTTGGTGCTCGCCTTCGCCACCGAGGCGGGAGTCGGGGCGATCTTCTCTACGGTCGGCATCGGCGCAGTCCTGGGAAGCATCGCGGTGAGCGCCTGGGGAGGGCCCAAGAAGCGAGTGCGGGGCACGATGATCGCCATCGCCATCGCCGGGATCGGCAGTGCCATTGGGGGGCTCGCGCCATCGCTGTTCATCATCGGGTTGGGCGGCTTCATGATGATGGCGGTGGTCCCCGTTGCCAACACCGCCAGTCAGGTGATCTGGCAGACCAAGGTGCCCCCGGCGGTCCAGGGCAGGGTTTTCGCGATTCGTCGGATGATCGCTTCGGCGATCTCTCCCATTGCGATGATCGCCGCAGGGCCGCTCGCCGACAACGTGTTCGAGCCCCTGCTCGCCGCGGACGGTGCCCTCGCCGGCTCGATCGGGCGTCTCATCGGCACCGGACCCGGTCGCGGGGTCGCCTTCATGTTCATCCTCAGCGGGCTCCTGGTGGCGGCCGTGGCCGCGATCGGGTATGCCCTCCCCAGGGTCAGGCACCTCGAGGACGAACTTCCGGACCACATCGGGGAGTA
>JAUYIV010000012.1 GCA_030688105.1 Actinomycetota bacterium
TTGGTGGTGCACGAGGCGTTCGATACCAGGCGGACCTCGGGTCCGAGGGCGGCATCGTTGACCCCGAGCACGACGGTCGCGTCGAGCGCGTCCTTGGCGGGCACGGTGAGGATGACCCGCTTCGCCCCCGCCTCGATGTGCTTGCCCACCTTCGCCCTGTCGCGGAAGGCTCCCGTGGACTCCACCACGACGTCGACTTCGAGCTCCGCCCAGGGGAGCTCTGACGGGTCCTTGATGGTGAGCAGCTGCGGGCGGTGGCGCCCGGCCACCAGGCGGCCGTCCTCGACCTTCACCTCGCCGGGGAACTCTCCCATCACCGTGTCGTACTTGAGCAGATAGGCCGCCATCTCGTCCGACGCGAGGTCGTTGATGGCGACGATCTCGATGTTGGAGTCCCTTCGCTGGTGGATCACGCGAAAGACCGACCGACCGATGCGTCCAAACCCGTTGATGGCCACCCGGGTCATGCGGGGACCTTTTCGAACGCGGCGAGCTTCTCGATGACGTCGATGACCCGCGCCGCGTAGCCCCATCCGTTGTCGAACCAGGTGACGGACTTGACCATCGTCCCGCCCACCACCATCGTCACCAGGCCGTCCCAGATCGCCGAGTGAGTGTTCCCGATTATGTCGCTCGACACGATCGGGTCCTCGGTGTACTCGATGACATCAGAACTCCGAGCGGCCTCTCTGATCGCCGCATTGACGCCCTTCGGGTCGGTTTCCTTCCCGAGGATCGTCACGAGGTCGACGTTCGACCCGTCCGACACCGGCACGTTGAGGGCGATCCCGGTGATCTTCCCGGCGAACTGGGGCAGGACTATCTGGATGATCTCGGCGGAGTTCGTCGCCGGGGGGATGATGTTCTCGGCAGCGGCACGGCTCGTCCGGAAGTCGTCGCCAGGGACGTCGGCGAGGCGCTGCTCGTTGGTGAAGGCGTGCACGACGGTGAAGATCGCCTTCTCCACCCCGAAGGCTCCGTCGAGCACTTTGAGGATCGGGGCGAGGGCGTTGGAGGTGTTCGAGCCGAGGGCGACCATGCGGTCCTCGGGGCCGAGAAGGTGGTCGTTGGCGCCGATGACCACGGTGTCCATGTCAGCGGGGTCCTCGGGAGTCGAGGCGAGGACCACCCGCTTGGCGCCGCGGTCGAGGTGCCTGGCGCATTCGACCGCGGTGCGGTGCCTCCGAGTCGCCTGGACGACCACTTCGACCTCGTGTTCCGACCAGTCGACGTCGCCCGGCTCGGGGCTGGAGAGCATGGGGATCCTGCGGTCCCCGACGACCAGGTGCCCGTCCTCGAAGTCGATCGGTTCGGGAAACCTGCCGAAGATGGTGTCGTACTCGAGCAGGTAGGCGAGTGCGGCGGGATCGGCGATGTCGACGATCGCCGCCACCTCCAGGTCACGACGGCCCCATGACTGACGGAACACGTTCCTGCCGATCCGTCCGAAGCCCATGAGGCCGATTCGCGTGGTCACGGTCCGTAGGGTACTGGGCGCCGGGTGAGTGACCCGAGACCGGCAGACGGCCGACGGCCGGCAGCCAGAGGTCTCCAGTCCGCGGCGTTCCATCGTCGGCTTCCCCACGCGCCTACGCCGGTGAACGTCTTTACGGGCGAACGGCGACGGGCGACGGGTGACGGGCAGCGGGTAACGTCTCCGCATGCCCTTCCCGGCGCCCAACCCGGACCTGGCCGGCACCCTGCTTCTGGGCAAAGGAGATGTCGAGGGGCTCTTCGCGGAGGCGCGCCGAATGCGCGATGAGGGGAGGGGCCGCACCGTCACCTACTCCCGCAAGGTGTTCGTCCCACTGACGACGCTGTGCCGGGACAAGTGCACCTACTGCACCTTCGCCAAGCCCCCCGGCGCCGGTGGCGAATTTCTTTTGCCCGAGGACGTGCTCGCCATCACCAGGGCGGGCGAGTCGCACCGGTGCACCGAGGCCCTGTTCACCCTCGGTGATCGGCCCGAAGATCGCTGGCCGCAGGCCCGCGCATTCCTGGCCGAGCACGGATGCGAGACGACCCTCGACTACGTTCGCCTCAACACCGAAGCCGTCATCGCCGAGACGTCGCTGTTTCCCCACGCCAACCCGGGCCTCATGTCCGATGGGGACATCGCGGCCCTCCGGCCGTCGAACCTCTCGATGGGCCTGATGCTGGAGAACGTGTCTTCGCGGCTCATCGAACCGGGTATGCCCCACCACGACTGTCCCGACAAGGATCCCGCGCTCCGCCTCGAAGTCGTGCGGGCGGCGGGGAGGGCTCGAGTCCCATTCACGACCGGGATCCTCGTCGGCATCGGGGAGACCGTCGACGAGGTGGTCGACAGCTTGTTCGCCCTTCGCGATGTCGCCACCGAGTCGGGCGCGGTTCAGGAGGTGATCGTCCAGAACTTCCGGGCCAAAGCCGACACCCCGAAGCGGCGCGACGCCGAGCCCACCGTCGGCTTCTTGGCCCGCGTGATCGCCGTGGCCCGGTGGATCCTCGGCCCCGAGATGAACCTGCAGGCTCCGCCGAACCTGACGGAGCGCTTCGAGGTGTACCTCGACTCCGGGATCAACGACTGGGGCGGGGTGTCCCCGCTGACCATCGACTGGGTGAACCCGGAGGCGCCGTGGCCCCACCTCGAAGAGCTGCGCGGGCGCACCGAGGCGGCGGGATTCCGCCTCATGCCCCGGCTGCCCGTCTACCCCGAATTCATCTCGGCGGATTGGATCGATTCCCGGCTTCTGGCCGCGGTCGAGGCGGCCACCGACGACGAGGGTTATGCCCGAGCACCCCAGATGGAGGCTGCATGATCACGTACCTGCGACTCCGGCCCACCGACACCGTCACGGCGGTGTGGGCGGCGACACGCCGCCGGGAGGGCACCACGGCGCTCGAGATCGAGGGCATCGACGCCGCGTCGGTGGCGGGTGCTCTGGCCGGCGGGATCCTCCCGGTGGGGAGTGGGATCGGCGAGGCAGAGCCGGCGGCATGGGTCGTGAAACCCGCGGATGCTCTCGAGCTCGCCCGGCGGGGGGTTCGCGGATTTCGGGTCACGGTCGAATACGCCGGGCCCGAGGAGGCGGTGCTCGATGCGGTCGCCCGCGGCCGGGCAGTCTTCCTTCGCGCCGGGCGCAGCCGGGTCGCCGCGGCCGCCGACCTCGTCTCCACGCCGGGTCTGTCCACCGTGGTGTCGGTGTTCGTGGATTCGGTCGAGGATGCCGTCGCCGCGGTCGCTTCGGGCGCGGGGGACCTGGTGCTCCGCGACTGGGACACCGAGAGCATCGGCCTGCTCCGCGATGCCATGGGGGGGCGGCTCGTCGAGCGCACTGCTCTCCCGATCGGTGTCGGCATCGACGATGCCCGCAACCACCTGCCCGATGCCTGCTACACCGCCTGGCTGCATCTGGTGGACGGGATGGGAGCGGCTCGGCCCCGGTACTCGTGGGCGCCCGGACGTGACGAGGAGGCCCCCTCGACGGGCCGCCTCTCGGCCGAATGGCCCGATGCGGGCTGGCGCCGCAGCGCGTCCCCATCGATGGAGCGGCTGCCGCCAGATCTCACCGCGGTCCTCGATCGTTCGTTGGCTGGGACGGCTCCCACTCGCGACGAGGTGGAGCGCCTGTTCATGGCGAGAGGCGATGAGGTCGATGCGGTTGCCAGGGTCGCCGACGACCTCCGCCGTCGAGCCAACGGCGACCGGGTCACCTACGTCGTCAATCGGAACATCAACTACACG
>JAUYIV010000017.1 GCA_030688105.1 Actinomycetota bacterium
CCGACTCGACCTCGCTCGTCGTCATGACGTGCAGCGAGGGGCGCCGCCCCGCCGACACCATCTTCGGGGTCAGGATGCAGGCCGCGCAGTCGAGCGTCGGGAAGGTCTTGTCGAAGCGGGCCATCATCCCGCCGATCGTGGACTGGCGTTCGACGAGGTACACCTCATTGCCCGACTCCGTGACCTCGATGGCGGCCTGGAGGCCGGTGATGCCGCCGCCGACGATCAGGGTCGCCGGGTTGATCTCGGCCCGCCTGGGCTCCAACGGCTCGTGGAGGGCAACCCGGGCCACGGCGCCGTTCACCAGTGACTGCGCCTTGGCGGTGGCACGCTCGCGATCGCGGTGCACCCACGCGCATTGCTCGCGGATGTTGGCGATCTGGACCAGATACGGGTTGAGCCCCGCCTCCTGCGCCGCCGCCCGGAACGTCGGCTCGTGCATGAGAGGGCTGCACGCCGCCACCACGACCCGGTTGACGCCGTTCTCCACGATGTCCCGCTTGATCAGGTCCTGGCCGGCGTTGGAGCACATGAACTGGTAGTCGCGTGAGGCGACGACGTTCGGCCTGGCCGCGGCGGCGTCGCGTACCGCTTCGATGTCGACGGTCGCGGCGATGTTGAACCCGCAGTGGCACACATAGACGCCGATGCGCGGGTCGCCGTCTGCGTCCATCTCAGGATCTGGCGTCAGCGGAAGAGCCATGAACTCAGTCCTTCCCCGAGGCGACCAGCGGCGGCACATCGATCCGCACCGGCGCCAGCCCGTGTTCCAGCCCGACCTCCTCGGCCGAGCAGCCGAGCGCCAGCCCGATGATCTGGGTGAAATAAAGGACCGGGAGGGGTCCGGTCGATCCGTTGGCCTCCCGGCGCCTGCCGTCGAGGTTCATCAGGTCGAGGTTCGACTGGCACAGGGGGCACACCGTCACGATGCAGTTGGCCCCCCGTTCGCGCGCCCAGTTGGTGAGCTCTTCGCACAGCTCCTTGGCGACCTCGGGGAAGGTGGCGACCAGCATCCCCCCGCAGCATCGGACCTTGGGCGGGTAGTCGACGGGGGCAGCCCCCAGGGCCGAGAACAGGCGCTCCATGGCCATCGGGAGCTCGGGGTCGTCTCCCTCGATGGCGGCGAACGGCCGCACGATCTGGCAGCCGTAATAGCAGGCGGGTCGGAAGCCGGCCACGGAGTGCGTCTGAGCCGCGAGGATCCGGTCGATCCCGACGTCGGTGAGCAGCACCTCGAGGGGGTGGCGGACAGGGGTTCCCAGCCCGACCTCGAGGCCCGCCTCCGCCAGGGCGGCACCCACGTGCTCACGGAGCTCGGGTTGCTCCGTCAGGCTCTTGCGGGTCCGGTTGAGCACGTAGTAGCAGGCGCTGCACGGGGCCACCACGTCGTTTCCCGCCTTCTCGGCGAGAGCAAGGTTCCGCGCCGAGATGGCGTACGCCACGGTCTTCTTGACCGACGAGTAGGTGGTGGCGCCGCAGCAGTTCCAGTCCTCCAACTCCACGAGCTCGGCTCCGAGCTTGTCGAACACCGCCCGCATCGACTTGTCGTAGGCCACGCCGGTGGCGTGAAGGCTGCAACCGGGGTAGTAGGTGTATCTCATGTGGCTCATCTCTCGATCGCCGCGTAGCCGACGGTGTCCGCCACCGATTCGCGCTTCACGCGTTCCTGGGGAAGATCGAACTTCTCGGCCCTGGCGATGATCTTGCGGAAGTCGCCGATCGCGTTGATCCGGGTAGGTCTGATCCGGAGCCGGCCATGACGCCAGAGGGCCAGCCCGTCACGACGCCTCCGCAGCAGGCCGAGGGGCTGGGTGCGCATGAAGAACCGCAGGATCAACCCCACCTCGTGGTTGCGTCCGTAGCGGTCGACCATCTCGGCGAACGTCTCGGCGAAGACGTGCACCGGGAACTTGGCGGGGAAGATGCCCCGGTCGATGGCCATCCGCTTGAACCCATAGAGCAGCTCGGTGATGCTGATGTCGGCCGGGCATCGCATGGTGCACTGGTAACAGGACGCGCACACCCAGATGGTTCGGCTGCGCAGCAAGTCCTCGATGGCCCCGGCGCGAAACATGGCGATGACCTGCCGGGGTGTGAGATCCATCGCAAAGCTGACCGGGCAGGAGGCGGTGCACGTCCCGCATTGGATGCACTGGTCGAGCCGGCCTGCCCCCGGGATTCGCTCGATCTCGGCGAGAAACGCCTCTCGGAGCTCTCGTTCGCTCCTCGACAGCACGCCGGGAGCCATCCGCCCGGAACTCGGCTCGGTACGCGACGTCATGGGGTGACCCCCGTGGCATCGAGGCTGGCTTCCACCGAGAGGAAGCTGAGAAGTTGAGCGATGAGGGGCTCGACGGCCGCGGCCACCGCGGGTGAGAGACCCTCGTGGAACACGTCGACCCGCTCCGCCTCCACGCCCCAGATGGCCACGGTGTCGGGCATCTGCCATCCCATCTGCCTGCCGAGTGCGATCGCGGTCGGGAAGCCGATGTCGTGGAAGGAGTTCAGCCGAACCGAGCCACCGAATCCCAGCCTATGGCTCTTCGGCTGATGCCTCATCGCGGTGTCGCCCGGGTCCCTGCCCAGGCGACCGGAGCTGCGGCCTGTGGCCGCAGCTCCCTGCTCATCGAGGCGAACCACCGTGCCCGGGTCATGGATCCCGCTGGTCAGGCAGTCGACGATCGCCGCCCGGTCCCGGCCCCGGAGGACGTCGAGGAGAGCCAGGCCCGCCCATGGCAGCGCCACCACGTCGACTCCGGGCGTCTCGACCAACCGGTGACGAAGCATGCGGGCGACGTGGATGCCTACGCCGTCGTCCCCGGCGATCTCGTTGCCGAGCCCCACGACCACGGATGGCGCAGGAGCGGCGGGGTCGTCGGAGGATGAGAGAAGCGGCGCCCCTACCGCATCACCAGAATCGAGCGAGTTGAGCATGCTCCCTGGACGACAACGCCAACGTATTCGGCGGACGTGCGCGTCACGAGAGTCGTTCGACCCTTGGCGACAGAGGCGTCAGCCGAAGCGCCCGCCTCCCGCCTCCCGCCTCCCGCCTCCCGCAAGAGAAGGCGACGCTGTCAGCCGAAGAGCCATCCGCA
>JAUYIV010000034.1 GCA_030688105.1 Actinomycetota bacterium
TGGCGATGGGGACCGGATTCGGGGTCGCCATCGCTCTGTTCGCCCGGGACATCTCAGGCATCTGGGCGGTGATGGCAGCCGCCGGAGTCGGACTGGCCGTCGGTCTGGTCGATGACGTCCGACCTCTTCCTCCCCTGGTGAAGCTCGGCGGTCAGCTCGCCGCGGGCATCGTCGCCGTGATCGGTGGTGTCCAGATGCAACTGCCGGGGGGTGAGATGGTGGGAGCGGCGGCGACGATCCTATGGGCGGTCGTGGTGATCAACGCGGTGAACATCTTCGACAACTTCGATGCCACGGCCGGGGGAGTGACCCTGATCGGCTCGGGAGCCCTGTTGGCGTGGTGGTCGCTGGGCTCGGGACCGTCTGAGATCCCGGCTGCCCTCGCGGGAGCGATCGCCGGATTCCTCGTCCTCAACCTTCATCCCGCTCGAATCTTCATGGGGGATTCGGGTTCGCACTTCCTCGGGTCGGCTCTCGCCTCGATGACGGTGCTCGACGCGGGAAGGGCCGGCTCTGGAGGCACCGCCTCCTGGCCGCTCGTCGTCTTCGTGCCTCTGGTGCTGCTGGCGGTGCCGCTGTTCGATGCTGCTCTCGTGACCGTGGAGCGGATCAGGCACCGTCGCCCGGCCTGGGTGGGTGGTCGTGATCACACCGCCCACCGTCTCGCCGCCCTCGGCGTGGGGACGCAGACGGTGGCTGTGGTCTTGTGGGCGGCCGCCGCCGGTTCCGCCGGAGTGGCGACGCTCGCCGCCGCCGAAGGGCCCTGGTTCGCCGCCGGGGCGGGGGCTCTCGCCGCGATCGGCCTCCTCGCCTGGTGGCGCCTGTCACTGATAGAGGTGTGAGCGCGAGACAAGAGATTCAAGAACCAAGAGCCAAGAACCCTCTTGACTCTTGATTCTTGACTCTTGGATCTACCCGCACACGTCGTCGAGCGGCTGCAGGTTCAACACCTGGATCGCCTCGAGGGGCGGCAGCGACAATGCGGTGTCGACCGTATCGGCGATGAAGTCGCGGTCGGGGATCGGGAACCCGTCGTCGGTCCAGTTGGCGATGTAAGAGGTGGGGGTCCCGGAGAACTCTGGAGCGTTGGGCATGAAGCGGATCGACACGATCTCGTCGGTGTTCACCTTCGACATCAGATCGAGGAAATCCGGAATCGATGCGATGGCGACGTCGGTCCGCACGCTCTCCTCGATCGCCGGGACGATCGACGGGAGCCCCTGAAGGAGCTCGACGGGGTCGGACCCTTCGGCGAGCGCCTCGAGCACACACCGCTGGCGGTTCATGCGGTTGAAGTCGTCCGACTGCTGACGGGAGCGCGCATAGAACAAGGCATCATGCCCGTCGAGGTGCTGCGCGCCGGCCGATAGGCGCTTTTCCTCGGTGGTGCCGTCCTCATTGGGGTACGCCGGGTCGTACAGGTCCTCGGGGATCGTGATGTCGATGCCGCCGATGGCGTCGATGATGTCGACGAACCCTTCGAGATCGACGATGGCGAAGTAGTGGATCTCGATTCCGAGCAGGTATCCGAGGAGCGTCTTGGCTGCGGTGGCGCCCGAGTTCTGGCCGCCGAAGAGCTCGGGGTGCTCCAGCCCGAACGCATAGATGTCCCAGGCGAGGGCCGGGAAGCATCCCGGGCAATTGCTCCACGGCACGGTCGAGCCGGTGGTCGATGACGACCCGGTGCCGGCCCCCCCCGTGAATGTCGCGATCGCATGATCGGGCGGGACGGGCATCCGTCTGAGGTTCCGGGGGATGCCGAACATGGCGGTCCATCCGGTCTCGGGATCGATCGACACGACGATCATCGAGTCGGTTCTTATCCCGGTCCTTCCCACCCCGGCGTCTCCTCCCATCAGCAGCAGGTTGACCCGGCCCTCCGACGGGAAGGCCGTTGGCACGCTGCTCGTGGTCGAAGGCACCGTGGTGCCGGTGCCGTCATCGGCCGCGGTGGTCGTCGTGACCTGGCCGGGGTCGCTGACGAAGTCGTGCGTCATTACGTCGTAGAGGAGGAGATTGCGCCGGCCCACCCAGCCGTGCGGAACCGCCGTGATCACCAGGATGGCGGCGAGGCCCAGCAGCACCGCCGAGGCGGCCCCTTGCCGACCAACCCGGCCAGGGGAGGGGCCGCGGGCGATGAGGAATGCGTCGACCACGGCGACGGCGCGAAACACCAGCAGCACCGCATTGGCCAGCAGCAGGACCCCGAGCAGGTCGGGGTTGCGGAAGAAGGGGCGAGACAGCGTCACCGCCAGGCCGACGCCCTCGATGTAGAACACCATGAGGAACAGCACGACCGCCGGGATCACGAAGACGGCGGTGATGGCCAGGAACACCCGCCCGCGTCGTGGACGGCCGGCATACAGCTGACCCGCGCCCGGGATGACCGCCGAGAGGATTGCGGCCAGGAAGGGGTTGGGGCTGCGGACGCGTGCAGAGGGCCGCGGGACGTCGGGCATGGGACTCAGAGGATACGACTGGACCTCTAATTGCGTCTCCCCCGCGTCTCCCCCCGGTTTCCGGGGGGAGTACCCCGAAGGGGGGAGTGGGGCAGCTGACCCTGCGTGCGAGGCTGGACCCGTCTGTTGATTCTGTCATCGGCCACTCGCCGTCTCTGACCCCCTCCGGCCCTTCGGTCACCTCCCCCGCGAAGGCGGGGGAGGACGGGGGGAGGGGGGCGGCTGACCCTGCGTGCGAGGCTGGACCCGTCATGTAATGCTGTCATCGGCCGCCCGCTGTCTCTGACGCCCTCCATCACTGCCCGACCCACCCCGGGTATCCTCCAACAGATGCTCCCGTACGCAGGCGAGATCGTCGAACAAGTGAAGGCGAACCCGGTGCTCCTGGCGATTCTCATCGTCATCGGAGTCCTCTCCGCGTCCCTGTTCTTCTTTGGGATCTTCAAGTCGGCGATGAAGGTGGCCATCCTCGGGGCGGCGCTCAGCGTCGGCGCCTGGTACTGGTACTTCAACGTGAGATAGCCCGTGAGCTTCATCTGGGAGGTCATGCGCGACGCCATCGACCTCCTGGGCTCCTTCGGCTCAGAGCTTCGTGAGGTCATCGGTCTCACCCTCCTCGTCTCGGGAGTCGCCACCGGCATCGGCCTTGTCATCGGAGTTCCCCTTGGGCTGGCCCTCGGCGCCGGCAGGTTCCGGGGCCGCGGCCTGGCAACCGCCCTGGTGAACACCGGGATGGGCATGCCGCCGGTGCTTGCCGGGCTCCTGCTGCTCCTATTGCTGTGGAATCAGGGCCCGCTCGGAGCATGGGGGTTGCTGTTCACGCCGGCGGCGATGATCGCCGCGCAGACGCTGTTGGCCATCCCGATTGCGGCGGGAGTGACGGCCGGCTCGGTGAGAGCCCTTGCACCAGAGGCGTTCGAGCAGATCAGGGCGCTGCGTCTGAGTAGGTTCGGCCGGGGTGTTGTCCTCGGCCGGGAGGCGTGGCCCGGGCTCGTGGCCGCGGCGGCTGCCGCCTTCGGCCGGGTGGTGTCGGAGGTCGGCGCGGTGCTCGTCGTCGGCGGCAACATCGAGGGCGAGACCCGGGTGCTCACCACGGCGATCGTCCAGGAGTCGCGCCAGGCCGACTTTGGAGCGGCGCTGGCGCTCGGCATCGTCCTCTTCGTCATCGCCCTGGCGGTCAATGGCGTCCTCACCTGGCTCCAGCTTCGAGAGGCGGCGCCGTGATGCCTCCTCGGCCGCCGGCCCGTGCAACACGGTCGCTGAGACGAGGCGTCGTCCAAAACGAACATGGCGCGCCCCGTCTCGAGGATTGCGGCGTTTGCCGTCGTCGTGGCGGCATGCGCCAGCACGTCCGGTCCCGCGTCGGCCCGGTCGTTGTGGTTCGCGTGGAGGCAGTTCCACCGTGGCACTCTCCTCTGGTCTCTTCGGGAGCGAAGTCGTGACCGGGATCGAGCTTCGATCGCTGCGGCACGACACCGGAGGGTTCCTCCTCGATGTGGAGTCGTTGGAGGTGCCACCGGGAGGGCGCCTGGCATTGTTCGGCCCCAACGGGTCGGGCAAGACGACGCTGCTTCGGCTTCTCGCCGGGACTCTCCCCGGTGGGCCGGCGATCCCGGCCGCGTACCTGCCGCAGCGCCCATACGCGTTCCGGGGCTCGGCTCGGCGCAACCTGGGCATGGGTCTGGACGCGCCGGCCATGGGCCGTGCCCTGGAGCTGGCCGGACGGCTTGGTGTCGGGGAGCTGCTCGACCGGCCGGGGCGCGGCCTGTCCGGCGGCGAGAGGCAGAGGCTCCGGCTCGCCGGCGTACTGGCCCGTCCCGAGGACATCGTCCTGCTGGACGAGCCTTTCGCCGCAGTCGACGCTCGCGAACGTGCCGCGGTGGGCCGGGTCGTGTCGGGGGCCCTCGGAGGCCGGACCGCGGTGGTGGTCACCCATGATCGGGATGACGCCGTGATGCTCGCCGACACCCTCGCCGTGATGGTCGACGGCCGAATCCGCCAAGTCGGCCCGATCCGCGACGTGCTCGGCCTCCCTGCCGACGACGCGGTGGCGGCGGTCCTGGGGATCGCCAACGCTCATGCCGGCCGGGTGACCGCGGCGGACGGGCCCCTCGTGGTCGTCGACGTCGGAGGCGCCAAGATCTGGGGGGTCGGCGACGTCGAGGGGGATGCGGTTGCGCTCTTTGGCGCGGAGACGGTCACCGTGTTCGCTGGTCGCGAGGGCTCGGCGGGCTCGGCGCGCAACCGCTGGGTGGGCCGGGTCGACCAGGTGCGGGAACTGGGCCGGCTCGTCGAGATCGTGGTCGATGCCGGGTTCCCGGTCGTCGCCGTCCTCACCCCGGGCTCGGCCGATGCGCTCGGCATCCGGGCGGGGGCTCAAGTGACCCTGGCCGTGAAGGCGACCGCCGTGCGAGTCGTGGGTCGTTGAGGAGATCCGCCCTTCTGCTCGTCCTGGCGGTTGCCGCCTGCGGGGGGCAGGAACGCGTGATCGTCGCCGCCGGGACCACGCTCGAGGACTCCGGCATCCTGAGCGGGCTCGTGGCCGAGTACGAGGCGTCACTGGCCGGTGAGATCTCAGTGATCGGGGAGTCGACCCAGCGGGTGCTCGACCTGGGCCGTCGCCGCGCCGCCGCGGTGCTGATCACCCACGCCCCTGAAGCGGAAGAGGCGTTCGTCGCCGAGGGCCTTGCGGAGTCGCGGCAGCCGTTCGCCGCCAGCCGGTTCATACTCGTGGGCCCTCCGGACCGGGTGGCCGTGCTGTCGGGAATGACGCCCGAGGAGGCCTTTGCCCGCATCGCCGCCGAACAGTGGACGTTTGTGACCCGGGGCGACGGCTCGGGCACCGCGGCGGCGGAAGAGGGCATCTGGGATGCGGCCGGTATCGAGCCCGCCGGTGCCTGGTACGAGTCCACCGGGCTCGGGATGGGAGCCACTCTCCAGGTGGCCGAACAGCGCGGCGCCTTGACCCTCGCCGAGGAGGGCACCTTTCTCGGCGCCGAACCCATGTTGACCCTGGTCGGGGCGAGCCTGGCCCCGAGCAACCTGGTCGAGAACCCGTACCACGTGATCCTGGTGACGGGCGCCGGCGACGCGGCTCGCCGGTTCGTGGAATGGCTGATCTCCGACGAGGGACGCGAGGCGCTCCGGCGTGCGAACCAAGCGGTGTTCGGGAAGCAAGTGTTCACCGCGCCGGAGGGGTGACGCCTTCGGCGCCGCCTTCGGCCCTCCGCCTTCCGCCTTCCGCTCTCCGCCTACGACCTCCGTCTTCGGCCCAACGACGACGTCCTCCCCTGCCCGAAGGGCGGGGGAGGTGCCGAAGCGAAGCGAGGCGGAGGGGGCGGCGGAGACAGCGGGCGCGCTCGACAAGAGAGGCGTCTTCCAATTCAAAGGGACTCGGAACGGGCAACGGGCCTCGAGTCACAGCACCGCGGTCAGGGCCCACCCCGCTACCAACCCGTAGAGCCCGGCGACGAGGTCGTCCGCAGTCACCCCGATCGCGCCCGGGAGCCGGTCCTCGGCCGCCTTCACTCCGGGAAGCACCTTGAAGATGTCCGCGGCGCGAGCCACGGCGAGAGCGACGATCCAGGGGACACCGCCCAAGCCCACCAGGGCGAGCATCGTGCCCGCCGCTTCGTCGATACAGACCCATCCCGGATCCTTGCCGTCGACGGCGAAGGGGGCCGCCGCCCAGAGCGACAGGAGGGTCAGCGCCGAGGCGAGGCCCAGGGTCACGAACCAGGGTGCGCCAACGGCGATGAACAACAGGCCGACACCGGCCGAGAAGGCCGCCCCGAGGGTGCCGGCGCCGAGGTCCGACCCCCATAGCCGCCGCGGGATGAACCCGAGGCCCATGGTCGAGGCGATGAGGCGGCGCATCCGAGCGGAGGCTAATGGGGGCCCCGCCTCTCCCGCCGAGCCCCACCCACAACGGCCCTAATCTGGGTTCATCACTGAGGCGGAGACGCCCACCGCCCGGGACATCCTGGGTGGTGGGCTTCGTATCGTGTTCCGGTTCATCAAGGCGAGGCCTTGGGCGTTCGCCTCTGCCGTCACCGGGGCAGCGATGTTCGCCGGGGCGATCATCGCCTCGTCGGCGGTGATCGGGTGGGTGACGGACACCGCGATCCTGCCGGTGCTGCGCGACGACGAGCCCGCTTCCGAAAAGGTGCTCCCGGCGGTGGTGGCGGTGCTGGCGGTGGCGACGTGGAAGGCGGCCGCCATCGTCATGCGGCGGACCTCGGCGGGATGGCTGCAGCTGCGAAACCAGCAGGACTTGCGCCGGATGCTCCTCTCGCACCAGCTGAAACTCGAGCTGTCCTGGTTCCGGCGTCAGTCGATCGGCGATCTGCTCTCGGTGGCGGACAACGACACCCAGCGGGCGACCAGCGTCCTCGCGCCCCTGCCATACGCCACCGGTGTGTCCCTTCTCGTGATCGGCACCGTCGTGCTGCTGGCGATCCTCGACGTCTGGCTGGGGGTGGTGGCCCTGGTGGGAATGGCGGTGGTCGTGTCGGTCGAGGTCCGGGCGTCGATCACCCTCTATCCCGCCTGGGAGGGGATTCAGAGCCAGCTCGGCCGGCTGAGCAACGTCGCTCACGAGAGCTTCGACGGGGCCCTGACGGTCAAGGCCCTGGGCAGGGAGGACTACGAGACGGAGAGGATCCGGGTCGCCTCCGACGATCTCCGCGACCGAATGGTCGATCTGGGAGTCCGCTGGGAGACCTTCCGGGTCATCATCGTGGTGCTGATACCGGTGATAAGCCTGGTGCTCCTCGGCGTGGGAGCGATGCGCGTCGACGCCGGGGCCATCACGCCCGGCGACATCGTTACCGCCCTCTATCTGCTGTCGCTCCTCACCTTCCCCATCCAACTGATCGCCTTCGTGTTGTTCGACCTCGCCGCGGCGATCCCGGGGTGGGAGCGGGTGGAGGCGGTGCTCGCCGCCGACGAGCAGGTCACCTATGGGGAGCTCGCGGCGAGGACCGACGCCGGTGCCGCTCCCCTCGACTCCGAGCACGTCAACTTCCAGTACGACCCCGACGAGATGGTGTTGAGCGACGTCGTGGTCGACATACCCGCGGGGAAGACCGTTGCCGTGGTCGGGCCCACCGGCTCGGGCAAGACGACGCTGACTCTGCTGATGGCCCGCCTCTGGGACCCGGGGACCGGGCGGATCCACCTCGACCGGCGAGACCTGCGCGACTTCGCCCGGTCCGAGCTGGCTCGCGAGGTCGCGTACGTGGCCCAGACCGCGTACCTCTTCGATGACACCGCCGAGGGGAACATCACCATGGGCGTCGACACCCCCCGGGGTCGGGTCGTCGCCGCCGCCGAGCTGGCAGGAGCCCACGAGTTCATCGAAGAGCTTCCCGACGGCTACGCCACCCGGCTCGGCGAGAGAGGGGCGTCCCTCTCGGGCGGTCAGCGCCAACGGATCGCGCTCGCCCGGGCCTTGGTCCGCCATCCGCGGCTGCTCATCATGGACGACGCCACTTCGGCGGTGGACCCATCGGTGGAAGCCGAGATCCTCCGCGGGCTGCGCAACGCCGAGCTTCCGTCGACGATCTTGATCGTCGCCTACCGGCCCTCCTCGATCCGTCTTGCCGACGAGGTGATCTTCGTCGACGACGGGCGGGTCGTCGCCCAGGGCACCCATCGCGATCTCCTCGCCGCCCACCCCGGGTATGCCCGTCTGGTCGAGGCGTATGAGCACGAGGCCGCGGCCCGGGCGAGGGAGGTGTCGCCATGACCACCTCCGTCGAGTCCATGTCGACCTACGGGGCGATCCGCCGCGCCGTCGCCGAGGTCCCGGTCGTCACCCACCGCCTTTGGCTGGTGTTGGTCCTGAACCTCGGGGGCACCGCGGTCCAGATCCTCATCCCCGTGATCGTCCAGCAGACCCTCGACCGTTTCGTGGGAGCAGGCGACCAGGTGGACATCGGCGGCGTCGCCGTCGCGGTCGGCGTCGGTCTCGTCCTGGCGGTGGTCGGCGGGGTGATGACCCGCGCCGGCCTCGTCAGGCTCGTTCGGCAGGCTTCGACCGGCCTCTCCGAGCTCCGGGTCAATGTGTTTGGTCACCTGATGCGCCGCTCGGTGCTCCATGTCGAATCGGAGCGGCGTGGCGCTCTGGTGTCTCGAGTCACCTCGGACGTGGCCACCCTTCAGGAGTTCATGGAGTGGGGCGGCGTGATGTTCCTCGTGAACGGCACCCAGGTGGTGGCGTCGCTGACCCTGATGGCCGTGTACGAATGGCGCCTGGCACTGATCGTCGCCGTGGGCGTCGTCCTCTACGCGGCGAGCCTGTTGCGGTTCCAGCGAATCCTCCGCCGCCGCTACGACCGGGTGCGGGAGCGAGTCGCCGACAGCCTCGCCGTGATGGGAGAAGCCGTGAACGCCCTCCCCGAGGTGCGCGCCCACGGGGCGGAGGAGGTGACGATGCGTCGGGTGGAGGACGTCCTTGAGCGTCGCTTCCAGGCGCAGTTCAAGGCGGCTCACTTCGGGAACGTGCTCTTTGCCACCGCCGAGCTGTTCGCCGCCGCCCTCACGGCCATAGTCATCGCGTTTGGGCTGCTCATGGGCCCCGAAAGCGGAGTCACCGCCGGGGTCCTCCTGGCCTTCCTCTTCCTGGTCAATTTGCTGGTGCAGCCCGTTCAGACCATGGTCGAAAGTCTCGACATCGCCCAGGCGGCCGCCGCAGGAATCCGTAGGGTCCTCGAGGTTCTGGACACTCCCGTCGACCTGGCCGACCCCATTGATGGAGTGGACCTCCCGCCGGGAGCGCTCGATGTGAGGGTTGAAGGC
>JAUYIV010000035.1 GCA_030688105.1 Actinomycetota bacterium
ATCATGAACGAGCTGGCGGGCCGACTCCGCGGGACCGAGAAGGCACTGAGCGACTGACCACCCTGCCCCCACCGACACAGGGCCGAAGCCCGCATCATCAGGCACCCGCAACGCCTGTGACGAGTGATCGCGTCCGTCGATGAGCCTCACCTTCACCGTCGGGGGTTGCCGTGGCTCGATGTGCGTGTCGGGCCATCAGTACCGGCGATATGGGGGCAACACCACCTGCTACTACGTCGAGGTCGAGCCCGGCCACTATCTGGTGATCGACGCGGGCACCGGGCTTCGAACCCTCCAGAACGAGGCCAGAGAACGCCCCGGACCGCAGCGGTTCACCGTCCTCTTGACCCACTACCACTGGGATCACATCCAGGGGCTGCCCACGTTCGGTGGAATCTACGACCCCGGTGTGCGCGTCGACCTGTACGGTCCGCCGTGTAACGAGAAGACGCCCACCGAGGCGCTCGGCGACGTGATGAAGCCACCCTGGTGGCCGGTGCCGGTCGACAAGGCGTCCGGTGTCAGGGTTCACGCGCTCGAAGAGTCGATGAAGGTGGGGGCGGTCCGGGTGCATCAGATGGGTCTGAGCCACCCCCAACGGTCGGTGGCATTCCGGCTCGACGCCGACAGGTCGATCGTGATCGCCACCGACCACGAGGCCGGGGAGCAGTCCGAGATCGACGATGCGCTGGCCGAATTCGCCTCCGGCGCCGATGTCCTCTTCCACGATGCTCAGTACACGCCGGACGAGCACCTCGCCGACAAGAAGGGGTGGGGCCACAGCGACTGGGAGCAGGCGGCCCGGGCTGCCCGCGCCGCCGGAGTCGGCCGCCTCATCCTGACGAGCCACGACCCCGACCGGACCGACGAGGAGGTCGATGCGATACGGTACGAGGCCAGGCGCCTGTTCACGCCGGTCGACGCCGCGTTCGAGGGCATGACGCTTCCGCTGTAGAGCGTTCGCCAATAGGCTCGCCCCGAGAGCCCTATTCGGTCGGTATCCAGTCCTCCTCGAACTCGCTGATCGCGTTCCAGAGCATCCAACCGTTGGTCGCCAGCTCGGCGGTGGCGATGCTCTCGAGCACCTGGGCGGCATCCCATGAGAAGGCCTGGAGCCACGGCCGCATCAACGCCCCGCCCTCGAGGCGGGGCATCCCCGCGGCGAGCGCCTGCCCGACCACCTCCGCGGGGTGATCGTTGGGGTCATCGAGGTCGAGCCATCCCGGGCCGTAGTGGCTCGGGTAGATCATGGGGCTGATGGCGTCGACCGTCCACGACAACTCCTCGACCCGCTGACCGATCCCCTGATCGTCGTACACCGAGAGCACGATGGCGAAGATGTCCGCCGAGACGGCGCATCCCGCCTCGTGAATCCGATCGCGCGCCTCGGCGAGGAAGTCGCCAACGGTCTCGGTACGAGTCGCCGCGTCCACCGGCCCGATCGAGTACTGGGCGGTCGAGACGTCGCCGTCGGAGGGAAACCGGGCGTAGTCGAACTGGATCTCGTCGAACCCGAGCCGGCAGGCCTCGACGGCGAGATCGATCAGGTACTGCCAAGATTCGCGATTGGTCGGGTCCATCCAGCCGAGGCCCTGGTTGGTGGTCCACACGTTGCCTTCCGAATCCTTGATCGCGGCGTCCCGGTTGAAGACGGTTGCGTACGGATCCTGGAACGCCACGATGCGCGTGATCGTGTAGAGACCGTGCTCTTCCGCCTGGGCGAGCACACTCCGGACGTCGTACTTGACTTCGATCGCTCCGGATTCCCGGGCGAAGGGCACCGCCGAGTCGTAGAGAACGCGGCCCTTTTCCTCCTTCGTGTCGAAGACCAGTGCGTTGACCGCGGTGTTGTCGGCGATGCGGAGGATCTCGGCGAAAGCCGCGGCGTCCCCGGCGGTGTCGTAGAAGACCCGCAGACCCTTAACCATGAAGGGCTCGAGCACTATGTCGACGCGAGTCGCTTCGCCTCGCCATTCGACCTCCGCCGGCGCCCAGGCGGCCCTCATCGCGGTCACGGTCCCCGGCTCGGCGGCGACGATCTCAAAACCGCCGAATTCTCCAGACAGGGTGGTCCGGTTACCCAGATTCACGGTGGCTCCCGGGAGACCGATCCCCTTGACGTCCGTCACCCGCCCCTGAAGCACGTGCGGGTACATCGACAGGGCAATCGAACCCTGGGGCGGGATGATCTCGACCGGGTAGGTGGCGTCCTTGTATCCAGGCGCGGTGACGGTGAGGGTGGACGGGGCATCAAAGGCGAGCGTGGCGAGGCCACCCTCGGAGCTCACGGTCTCGCGTCCGTTGTCGGCGACGATCACCGCCCCGCCGATCGGCTGCTGATCGACGAAGCTGATGACCCGCAGGTGCACCTTCTCGCCGGCGAGTGCGTTTTGCAGTATCACCCAGCCCCCGACGAGCGCGATCAGCACCACCGCCGCCGTGAGCGTGCGAGAGAAGATCTGCCCCCAGTTCCGGCGTCGCTTCAATCGATGGCCGCGTCGGGAGTCGAATATCGCCAGGCCGTGCTTGGCTCGTCGCATGAAGACCGTCTGAGAGGGGTGGGTTTGAAGGATAGGGACGGCTCGAGAGAAGCAGGCGATCAGCGCCCAATGGCCAACGGCCAGACGGCCAACAGCCAACGGCCAACGGCCAACGGCCAACGGCCAGAATGATCCAAGACTCGGTCGGGGTCGACCGTGGACGGTTCGCCGTCGACCCGCTGGCATACTTCTACTCATGAGCCTCATCGAGGATCTGGCAGTGCGTGACGCGTGGAGACGACAGGGCAAATCGGTCGCGGCTGCGACGGTGATCTCGGTGAAGGGCACCGCACCGCGTCCGGCAGGGTCCAGGATGCTCGTCGCCGAGGGCGGGGAGATGGTCGGATCGGTCAGTGGCGGCTGCGTCGAGAACGACGTCGCGGTCCATGCGGCGGAGGTCATGCGGAGCGGCGAACCCAAGGTCCTCACCTATGGGATCACCGACGATCAAGCGTTCGAGGTCGGCCTGGCGTGCGGCGGGACGATCCGGGTGCTCGTCGAGCGGTGGTGACCGATCCTTTCGAGGCGGCCCGGGCTCTCGTCGTGAGGCGGCAATCGGGCGCGTTGATCACCGGGCTTGCCCGCGGAGGCCGGGCGCTGATCGATGAGTCGGGTGTGGTCATCGCCGGACACCTCGACGCACCGCTATTGGACCAGATACGCCCCGAGGTGCTGTGAGTGGTTGGGCGGGAGCAATCGGGTACCGTTGCTGCCGTCGACGAGGAATTCTTCGTCGAGGTGGTCACCCCGCAGCCCCGGCTCCTCATCTTCGGGGCCGGCCCCACTGCCGAGGCATTGTGCGCCATGGCCACGCTCGCCGGGTTCAGTGTGTTGATCGGTGATCCACGGCCCGCCTTCGCCAACGCGGCGAGATTCTCCTCGGCCGCCACCGTCATGGTGGGCTGGCCCGAGCAGCTCGTTGCCGAGATGGCTCCGGATCGATCCTCGTACGCGGTTTCTCTGCTCCACGAGGCGAGGTTCGAGGACGAGCTGCTGCCTGCGTTGCTCGAGAGCCCGGCGAAGTACATCGGCGCGCTGGGCTCGAGAGGGACGCACGCCGCCCGGGTCGAGCGCCTGCGGACTGCAGGCTTCTCCGAAGGTGACATCGCCAGGATCCACGGCCCGGTCGGACTGGACATCGGGGCGGTCAGCCCCGAGGAGATCGCGGTGGCGATCCTGGCGGAGATCGTGTCCGTCAGACGGGTCGCGGGGGGCTAGGGCAGGGGGCGCGGGACGCGGCGAGCCCCGAGCGCCGCGGTTGTGGGTGCGGAAGACGGAAGGCCGTTCCGGCTGAGGGCCGACAACCGATGGCTCTATTACTGACTCCAGGCACCTCGGTGGACGATGTCCCCGAGGGGCTTCCTCCCCGATACGCCCTGTTGGCGACGCCGGGTCCGCTGGGCCCGCTCCGGCTCCTCGTCGGCGTATCCCAGGGCGATGGCGTAGCGGCATTCGGCGTCGGCGGGAATGCCGGTGACCTGGCGCGCTCGGTCGGAGTGGTGGAGAGTCACCGGGCATGAGGCCACGCCGCGCGACGCCGCCGCCAGCATGATGTTCTGGGCGACCCGCCCGATGTCGAAGTCATTGCCCTCGCCGGTGCGGACGAGCGCTACCGAAACCGCCGATGCGCGGATCGGGCCGCTGAAGCTTCCGGCGGACGCCAGACGCTCGCGACCCTCGGCGTCGTCCACCACCACGAAGGCCCAGCCTTGGCGGTTCTTCGATGAGCCGGTCCACCTGCCCGCCTCGAGGATCTCGTCTAGCACCTCCCGTGGGATCGGGTCGGGCCGGAATGCCCGGACGACGCGCAGCGACCGGATCGCGTCGTAGACCTCGTCGGATCTGGATGGGAGGTGCACAGGCCGACGTTAGAGGGTGCGCCGACGGGGCGTGCCCCTGCACTCGAGCGCGGTCACGCCGCGGGGTGCTCTTGCTGCGGCGGCCGGTGGCGTCCAGGGGCGACCGTCAACCCTTCACCGCAAGCACGAACAACCTATTGAAGGGGAACAGCGTGGTGCCATCCTCGAGCGGCGGATACGCCACGCGCAGCCTTGCTGCGTAGTCGGCCATGAAGTCCTCGGCGGCCTCGCCCAGGGCATCGAGATAGGGCCGCGCCGCCGTGCCCCGAGCCCAATTCGCGACCGGGTCGGGTCCGCCGAGGACCTGGAGGTACGACGTCTCCCAGATGTCGAGGGTCTCGAAGCGTGACCTGAGCATCCGGTGGTAGAAGGCAGGCTCGGCGACCGAAATGGGCCGGGTGAGGCGGTCGGCGAGGTGGCGCCATGCCGGGGCGCGAGCGGTTTCCGCCAGCAGGGTGTGCAACGGCTCGCCGAAGTTCCGTGGCATCTGGACGGCGAGGGTCCCGCCCGGTGCGACGGCGTCGGCGAGCCTCGGGAACAGGTTCTCGTGGTCGCCGAGCCATTGCAGGGCGGCGTTGGAGAACAGGAGATCGATCGGAGACGGCGGTGTCCAATCGGTCAGGTCCTCCAGCACCCAGTCGATGCCGTGGATCCGACGCGCCTGGGTGAGCATCTCTTCTGACGAGTCGAGTCCGTGGACGATGGCGGCCGGCCACTTCTTCGCCAGCATTCGAGTGACCGACCCGCTGCCACAGCCGAGATCCCAGATCTCGGCAGGCTTGCCGCCGATCTGTGAGATCAGATCGATGGCGGGGCGATTCCGCTCGGCGGAGTAGCGCTCGTATTGCGCCGGGTCCCAGCTGGTCATGGGAGCGCCGGTTCGCTACTTGGCCCCGCCGATGAGAGTCAGGATCCCGCCGCCGACGGTCACCGCTGGAGCGAACCCGATGGTGTCCCTGAGGTCCTCGAAGCCGCCGCCGAGGTCGCTGAGCACCCGATACAGCTGGGCGACGAACAGCACCGCGGTCGCGATCGTCGCGATGCCCACCAGGAGTGCCGGGCCCAGGGGCTTTCTCAGAAAGGCGATTCCGAGCGCGAGTGCGCCGAGCCCCATCAGACCCCATCCGAGAAAGGGCTCTCCCTGGGCCTCGACGTCCCATAGGAACTTCAGGGTGAGTTCCATGGCGTTTCGGCCGTCATCGATCCAAGGAAGCAGGGCGGACAGCGCCGTGAAGAGGGCACCGGCGAGAATCAGGGGATTGACGCGTCTCGAGCCCTCGGCGATGCCGGCGGGCTCGGTGGCGGCCCCGGTTTCGGGCTTGGAAAGCTCGACCAAGCGTCGGGCGTCCACCCAGCCGGTCCACCCATTCGACCCGACCACCCTCGCCCAGTCACCGCGGCGTTCGGACACTGCCACCCGAACCCGCGCCTCGAGATGGGAAGACGGCTGGATCTTCGGGTTTGGCTCTGCCCAGGCACTCAGGCCTCCCGGCGGAACCGCATGGGTTGCCACCCAAGCCGGCGCCATCTCGCGGGTGGGTTCGGGCTCGGCCGGTGCCGACACCGGCGGAGCCTCCGGCGCGGCTTCGCCGGGCTCCGATTCGTCGAAAGAGTTCGGCAGGTCCGGTGCGATGGTCCTGGGGCCGAGGGCGTCGACGGCGCCGATGAGGTCGCGCAAGGCGGTGGAGAACGTCTGATGGTTCAAACCGTCGAGGTAGATGGAGTTGGTGAGCACGACCTGGATGCCCGCTTCCTCCGCGGTCACGGTCCCCCCGATCGTCGAGGCTCGCCCCGGGAGGCGCGATCGAAGCTCCTCGACGCGCTCGTCACTCGTGACGGGCTCCGTGAGGCGGTGGGTGAGCAAGAGGCGGTCCTTGCCGGCCTCGACCTCGATGGGCAGCTCGCCGGCGACGACGATCCGTCCCTGGTCGTCGAGCTCGAGGTCGCTCTCGGTTTCGACCCAGCCGGACACTAGGGCGAGGGGTTCGTTCTTGTCGGTCATGGCGCTGAACCGTAATCGGGGAGCCGACAGTATCGCGGGAAGACGGCACGCACGGGCAAGCGGCAGGCGCCAGGCTCGAGCTGGAGAGGGCGGAGGGCCTCTAGGGTTTCTCCTCCATATGGCCATCCGGCGCCCCGCATTCACCATCGGCATAGAAGAGGAGTACCTGCTGGTCGATCCGGAGACGCGCGATCTGCTGCGCGACCCAGGCCAGGCGGTGCTCGACGACTGTCGGAAGGTGCTGGGCAAGCAGGTGAGCCCGGAGTTCCTGCGCGCCCAGATCGAGGTCGGAACGACCGTGTGCCCCAACATCCCCGCCGCTCGAGCCGACCTGATGCGCCTTCGAGGTGCGTTGTGTGAGGTCGCCGATCGCCACGGGATCGGCCTGATCGCCGCCTCGACCCATCCCTTTGCCGACTGGGCCGAGCAGCAGGTCACCGAGGCCGATCGCTACCTGATGCTGGCGCGCGATCTCCAGGTCGTCGTGCGGCGTCTCGTCATATGTGGCATGCACGTCCACGTGGGGATCGAGGACCCCGAGCTTCGGCTCGATCTGATGAACCAGGTGACCTACTTCCTGCCGCATCTGCTGGCCCTGAGCACCTCGTCGCCGTTCTGGCACGGGGTAGAGACGGGCCTGAAGTCCTACCGGATGAGCGTCTTCTACTCGCTGCCGCGCACAGGGCTGCCCGAGCAGTTCTCCTCTTGGGCGGAGTACGAGCGCCATGTGGCCGTGCTCGTCGACGCCGGGCTGATCGAAGACGCCACCAAGCTCTGGTGGGACGTCCGGCCGTCGGCGCGGTACCCCACCATCGAGATGCGGGTGTCCGATGTCTGTACCCGCATCGAAGACGCCGTCACCGTCGCTGCGCTCTTCCAGGCCCTTCTGGCGATGCTGTATCGACGGCGATTGGAGAACCAGCGCTGGAGGGCCTACGCAGACATGCTGATCGCAGAGAACATGTGGCGCGCCCAGCGCTACGGCGTCGAGGGCAGCCTCATGGACTTCGGGAGAGGTGAGCTGGTGCCATATCGCGACCTCGTCGAGGAGATCCTCGCGCTGGTGCGCGAAGATGCCATCGAACTCGGCTGTCTCGAGGCGGCCGAGCGGGCGAGGCAGATCGCGGCCGAAGGGACGAGTGCGGACCGCCAGCTGGCGACCTACCGTTCGGCCGCCGCAGCAGAGAAATCCACAGACGAGGCTCTGCGCGACGTGGTGGACGAACTCATGGTGGACACCAGGACGGGGCTCTGAGAGAAGATGTCAGACGTCAGATGTCGGATATCAGGCAGCCAACCTACATCTCCTGACATCTGACATCTGAGATCTGATAGCTAGACAAGGGAGTGAAATTGTTCGAACTGGCCCAGCAAGCAGTAGAGAGCGCCCTCGCCGCGGGGGCCCGATACGCCGACGCCCGCTACGTCGAAGCGCGCGGCGAGTCCATCGACGTCCTCAATGGAAGGGTGCAGAGCGTCGATCGCAACGAGTCCGCCGGGGTCGGCGTGCGCGCCCTCGTCGGCTCCTCGTGGGGCTTCTTCGCCACCCCCGACACCTCTGACAGCGCCCTCCGGCGTGCCGGGGCACGAGCCGCGGAGATCGCCCAGGCCTCCGCCGTGGCGCCCGGCGATCCGCTCTCCCTGGCCGAGATACCGGTGGTCGAGGCCGACTACGAGACCCCGCACGAGGAGCCGCCGCTCGAGGTCTCTCTCTCGGAGAAGGTGGACCTCCTCGTCGCCGTGACGGAGACGATGCAGGCCGTCGATCAGATCCGTCTCGCCAGCGCCTCGCTCGGTTCATGGGACACCCGCAAATGGTTCGTCTCGTCGCAGGGCCACCGCATCAGCCAGCATCTCGTGGAGACCGGCGGCGGATTCGACGCCACCGCGGTCGGGGAGGCCGAGACCCAGAGGCGCTCCTACCCACAGTCGGTGGGCCAGTACGAGACCGGTGGATACGAGGTGATCCGCCGCTGGGACTTCGCCGCCAACGCCGGCCGCATCGCCGAAGAGGCTGCCGCGCTCCTTGGGGCCCCGGAGTGCCCCGAAGGGGAGAAGACGCTGATCCTCGAGGGAAGCCAGCTCGCCCTCCAGATCCATGAGTCGGTGGGCCACGCCATCGAGCTCGACCGAATCCTCGGGTGGGAGGCTGCGTTCGCCGGCACCTCACACCTCGAGCTCGAGCGGCTGGGAACCCACAAGTACGGGTCGGAGCTCATGAACATCACCGCCGATGCGACTCTCCCGGGCGCTCTCGGCAGCTTCGGTTTCGACGATGAGGGGACCCCGTCGCAACGGGTGCCGATCGTCGACCAGGGTATCTGGGTGGGAGTGCTCTCCGGTCGGGATTCGGCGTCCATTGCGGGGCTGGCGCCCGGTGGGATGGTGCGCGCCGATGGATTCAACCGGCTCCCGATGGTTCGGATGACCAACGTCGGGCTGCTCCCCGGCGACTCCTCCCTGGAGGAGATGATCGCCGAGACCGAGGACGGGGTGCTCATGTCGACGAACCGCTCCTGGTCGATCGACGACAAGCGGCTCAACTTCCAGTTCGGGTGCGAGATCGGCTGGGAGATCAAGAACGGGAAGCGGGGAAGGATGATCAAGAACCCGACATACACAGGGATCACGCCGAAGTTCTGGGCCCAGCTCGACAAGCTCGCCGGGGAGGCTGAGTGGGTGCATTGGGGCACCCCGAACTGTGGCAAGGGCCAGCCGATGCAGGTCGCCCACACCGGGCACAGTGCCAGCCCGGGCCGGTTCGCCACCGTCAGAGTGGGGGTGCGGGGATGACGGACTCACTCGACATCGCCCGCCGTGCCATCGAGATGGTCGGCGACCGTGCCGAGGCCGAGGCGGTGGCCACGGTCGGCCGCCTCGCCCTGACCCGATTCGCCAACTCGTTCATCCACCAGAACGTCAGCGAGGACACCGTAGGGGTCTGGCTCCGTGTCGCCGCCGACGGTCGCGTCGCAGCCCTTCAGGGAAACCGATCCGACGACGCCTCGCTGCTGAGGCTGGTCGACGGCGCCCTCGAGGCGGCATCCCTCCAGCCTCGTGACGAGGAATGGCCAGGCCTCTCGGCTCCGGTGGAAGTCCCCGATGTTCGGCACGTCGATCCCGCGACCAGGGATGTCGCCCCGGAACTACGCGCCGCCCTGGTGCGGGACTTCATCGATGCGGGCGAAGGGCTGCTCGGAGCGGGTTATTGCGACTCCGCCTTTCAGGAGCAGTCCTTCGTCAACACTGCCGGTCAGGAAGCCACGGGCGAAGACACCCGAGCGTCGATCGACGGGATCCACCAGACGGGCGTGAGCGCCGGTTCGGCGCACCAGACCTCGATGGCGATCGGTGACATCGACGGGTCGGCTGCCGGGCAACTCGCCGCCGACCGGGCGCGCCGCGGCATGGACGCGTTCGATCTCAAGCCGGGCGAGTATGAGGTAGTCCTCGCCCCCGAGTGCGTCGCTTCGATCGCCATCTTCCTATCGGTCTACGGGTTCTCTGGCAAGGCGGTGAACGAGGGCCAGTCGTTCGTGGAATTGGGCCGGCAACAGTTCGACCCGCAGATCGAGATCTTCGACGACCCACTCTCACCAGGGGCCCTGGGCGTGCCGTTCGACACCGAGGGAACGCCGAAGCGCCGGCTCGGCCTCGTCGCAGCTGGTGTGACCAGCGGGATCGCCCACGATCGGCGCAGCGCCAAGAAGGCCGGGGCGGAGTCGACGGGTCATGCTCACCCGCAGAGCGCGGTTTGGGGCCCGGTCGCCGCCGACCTGGTGGTACAGGGCGGGGACGAGTCGGTGGAAGACCTGATCGCCGCGGTAGATCGGGGCCTCTATGTGGCCACCTTCAACTACTGCCGGATCCTCGACCCGAAGACACAGGTCGTCACCGGGCTCACCCGCAACGGGACGTTCATGATCGAGAACGGGAAGATCACCGGTGCGGTGACCAACCTGCGCTTCACGCAATCTTTCGTGGCTGCGCTGGGACCGGGCAATGTGTTGGGCTTCGGCGACGACACTCGCTTCGCCGACTCGGAGTTCGGCGCCGGGTTCGTCCGGGCGCCGTCGGCACGCCTGGCGAGCTGGAACTTCACGGGAGGCGCCGAGGGGTAGAGGTCGCCCGTCGCCCGTCGCCGGTCAAGACTGCGTCCTCCCCCGGCTTCCGGGGGAGGTGGATCGGCCCAAGGCCGAGACGGAGGGGGCGGCGGAGACAGCGGGCGGTCTACTCCGCCTCCGGCGGCTGCCTCAGCCGCTTCAGCTCCGCTCGCTTCCGCTTCTTCTCCAGGCGGCGGCGCTTGGCGGCTCGGTTCGGTCTGGTGCCGATGCGTCGCTTCGGGCGGCGGGCGGCGTCGACCAGGATTTCGGCGAGGCGGCGTCGGGCGATCGCCCGATTGCGCCACTGTGATCGCGTCTCGTCGACACTCACGGTGAGAATGCCGCCGGGCGCCCGCCCTCCGAGGCGCTCGATGATTCGATCTCGCAGTTCATCCGGCACCGAGGGGCTTGCCGCCAGATCCCACGACAGCTCCGCCCGCGTCGACGCCTTGTTGGCGTGCTGGCCCCCCGGCCCGCCGCTCGGATCGAAGCGCCACACCAGTTCCGCCGCCGGGATGGTGAAGAGGCGGCCGATGGCGATCGCGGGTTCCGTAGCCATGGGAGTCAAGCGTAAGGTCTCTGAACCCCGGCACTCCACCTTCAGCCGCGGTCGCCCGACACTTCGGCGACGGGCAACGGGCAACGGGCAACGGGCATTAGCCTCGCGCCCGTGATCTCTGACCCGCTCTGGCCCCGTGCCGATGGATGGCTGGCCGGTGCCGCGGCCGATCCCGATCTCGTGGTCGTGGGCGTTCCCACGTCGTCGGCATCACTCACCGCGTCGCAGGCCTGGCGGGCACCCGGGGCGGTGCGGTCGGCGTTGTCGGGGTTCTCCACATTCGACGGCGAGACCGGGGCTGATCTCTCCGAGGTTGCGGTCGCCGATCTCGGGGATTGGCCGGTCGACGGGCTCGACATGCACGTGATGCCCGCGGAGGTGGAGCGGCTCTTTCGCGACCTGCCGGCGGGCCCATGCCGGGTCTTCTTCGGTGGGGACAACGCCATCACCCGGCCTCTGGTGAGGAGTATGGGAGACCTCGCCGACGCCGGCGTCCTCACCATCGACGCCCACCACGATGTGCGCACCACCGAGAACGGTCCGACCAACGGCAGCCCGATCCGGGGGCTCATCGAGGATGGCTTGCCCGATGGGCGCGTGATCCAGATCGGGATCCAGTCCTTTGCCAACTCGAGCGGTTACCGCGCCTACTGCGAAGCACACGGGATCGAAGTGGTGACGATGGCGACGGTGGACGAGGTGGGGGTGGGCTGGGTGGTCACCACTGCCCTCAACGACCTGGCGCGCCGATGTTCTCGGATACACGTCGACGTCGATTTTGACGTGCTCGACGTCGCGTTCGCTCCCGGCTGTCCCGGAGCCCGACCGGGAGGGATGAATCCGCGGCAGCTCGCCGCGGCATGCCGGGCCGCCGGTGCGCACGGCGCGGTGCGCTCGGTCGACTTCGTGGAGGTCGATCCCGTGCGCGATCGGGACGGCATCACCGTCATGAACATGGCAACTGCCTTTCTGGCGTTCGTATCGGGCATGGCCGGGCGGATGGGGTCATGAACGGCGTCGTGACCATCAGCGGCGACCCCCTCACGATCGAGCAGGTCGTCGCCGTCGCCGACCGGCGGGCGGAGGTCCGGCTCGGAGGTGGTGTTGCCGAGCGGATGGCTCCATCGCGGCGGGTGGTCGATGATGCGCTGGCAGCCGGAGACATCGTCTATGGCGTGACCACCGGATTCGGGGCCCTGGCCGGCACCCGGGTCGACCCGGAGATGTCGGCCGAGATGCAGCTGGCGCTCCTGCGCTCTCACGCCGCCGGCGTGGGGGAGCCGGTCTCGGACCAGATGGTCCGCGCCATGCTGCTGCTGCGGGCCCGCACACTGGCGCAGGGGCACTCGGGCGTGCGACCGCTGATCGTGGAGCGGATCGTCGAGATGCTCCGGCGCGATCTGCTCCCCCTCGTCCCCGGACAGGGCTCGGTCGGGGCATCGGGGGATCTCGCCCAATTCGCCCACCTCGCCCTTCCGCTGATCGGTGAGGGGGAGGTGCGGAGCAACGGCGCGGTCGGGCCTGCGGCCGATGTCCTCGCCGCGCTCGGCCTCGACCCGCTCGTCCTGGAGGCGAAGGAGGGGCTGAGCCTTCTCAACGGCACCGAGGGGATGCTGGCGTTCCTCGTGCTCGGCGTGTTTCGAGCCCGCCGGATCGCCCGGGCCGCCGATCTCGCCTGTGCGATGACCGTCGAGGCGGTCCTCGGCAGCTCCCGCCCATTCCGCGCCGACGTCCATGAGCTGCGCCCCCATCCCGGACAGGCCGAGTCGGCTCGGGCGATCCGCGATGCCCTCGAAGGCAGCGAGATCGTCGCCAGCCATCGGGATGACTTCATCCACGCCGTCCAGGATGCCTACAGCCTGCGTTGCGCGCCGCAGGTGCACGGCGCCGCGTCAGACGTCCTCGGGTTCGCCGAGACCACCGCACGGCGCGAGTTGGGGGCGGTCGTCGACAACCCGATCGTCTTCCCCGAGACCGGCGAGGTCGTCTCCGCGGGCAACTTCCACGGAGAGCCGCTGGCGTTCGCCCTCGACTTCACCGCGATCGCCGTGGCCGAGCTGGCCTCGATCTCGGAGCGGCGTACCGACCGCATCCTCGACCCCGAGCGGTCCTCCGGGCTCCCGCCGTTCCTGGCGACCAGGCCCGGTCTGTATAGCGGATACATGCTTGCTCAGTACACCGCGGCGGCGTTGGTCGCGGAGAACCGCATCCTCAGTCACCCCGCATCGGTCGACAGTGTCCCGACCTCGGGTCTTCAGGAGGACCACGTCTCCATGGGATGGGGCGCCGGCCGCAAACTCGATCAGGTGCTCGACAATGCGACGAGAGTGGTGGCGGTCGAGCTGATCTGCGCCGCCGAGGGCATCGACCACCGGGCCCCCCTCCGGCCGGGAGCGCGGACGGCGGTGGCGCGCGACACGGTCCGCGGGGTCGTGCCCCGGTTGGACCGTGACCGTCCCCCCGGCCCCGACATCGAGGCGGTGGCGCGGCTGGTCGAGGATGGGGCCTTTGAGTAGCCCGTTGCCCGTTGCCCGTTGCCCGTTACCCGTTGCCCATGGGGTGAATCCGACGCAGGATGAGCGGCCAGGCGCGGCCTTTCTTGCTGGAGGCTGGTGGCTGGCGGCTACGCCGAAGGCGTCGCCTCCAACGAGAACTTCGGATACTCGTCCGTGATCCCGAACAGGAACGCATAGGCCCGGAGATACCACTGGCCGGTTCCGGCGACGAAGTCCTGTATCCCCACGGGAAGCCGTCCGGTGAACAACACCGCCCAGTATCCGAACCAGGTGGCGAGCACCGCCGCGAGACCGACGAATGCGAGCGCGATGAGATGCGGCAACAACGCGATCACCTTGATGAAAAAGATCCCCGCTACTGCCCATCCCTTGCTGGGATTGATCGGCCGTTCCAACTTCACATCGACCGGATACTGCGGGTCGGTCTCGAACGGTGGGTAGTCGTCGGTGTAGCCGATCAGCCATCCATATGTGCGGGCGTTCCACTTGAACGAGATCTCCATCAGGCGGAAGATCCCGGTTGGCATCTCCCCGGTGAACGCAACCACGAAGTACCCGATGTACGCCAGGATCGACGCGAGATTCGAGAGTACGCTCGCCACTATCAGGTGGGGCAGGGCGAGTAGCCCTTTGATGACGAGCACGCCCGTCGCCGCGAGCCCCCGGCTCGGGTCGACGGCGTGTCGGTAGACGAAGGTCGGCTCGCTCATGCTTCCTCCAGGGCTCGGCCGCTGCTGATCCCCGAGGGTATCCACCCCGGTGGAGCGCTTCCACCGCCAAGAACCTGTGCTGGTCGCGTCTCCCCCCGGTATTCCGGGGGGAGTACCCGAAGGGGGAGGGGGGCTGCGGAGACAGCGGGCGAGACTGGACGGGTCTCTTCTGAAGGAAGGGATCGCGTCTCCCCCCGGTTTCCGGGGGGAGTACCCGAAGGCGGAGGGGGGCGGCTGACCCTGCGGGCGAGACTGGACCCGTTGAAGTCGCGCGCACGCGCACGCTGTCTCCGCCACCCCCTCCGCCCCGGCCTTCGGCCGAGCCACCTCCCCCGGAAGCCGGGGGAGGACCACGCTGTCTCCGCCACCCCCTCCGCC
>JAUYIV010000042.1 GCA_030688105.1 Actinomycetota bacterium
GGTGGTGGTCCCCGCGGAGGCGGTCCCCGAGGAGCTGATCAGCGGCCCCGAGGCTTAGGCCCACCGTCGCCCGTCGCCCGTCGCCCGTCGTCCGTCGCCCGTCGCCCGTCGCCCGTCGCCCGTCGCTTCTTCTCTCTGTCGTATTGCGAATCGCGAATCGCGAATCGCGTCATTGATGACTCACGTAGACGACTTTGGGCACGAGCTCGAGCACCTCGGCGGGTGCGATCGGGCCGGGGATGTCCTCGTCGTAGAAGTTCTTCCAGCCGTAGGACCAGCCGTACTCCTCCCAGCCCTCGGTGATCCGGCCCCAGGTTGCGTACTTGTCGGGAATGGCGCCCTGACCGTCCATCTGGATCACGACCGCCAGCTCGGTTGGAGTCTGGATGAGCTCGCGGTCGGGCAGCATCTGGAGCCTGAACTGGTGGAGCAGCAGCATCTTCTGGGGCAGGTGGTTGTCGCGCACGAGCTGGGCGAGCCATTCGACCACCTCGTTCACCTCCGCGGCATCGACGCTACCGATCTGCCGCAGGTGAACCTCGTCGGGGCCGAGGCGCCATTCGGGGTCGAGTGCCAGACCGACATGGGGCTCGAGGAGCAGCTCCTCATACAGCTTCGCCTGGGTGAGGAAGTCGCTGCGCCCGGGCTGGAGGTCGAGCAGCACGTACACCCCCTCCCGCCGTGCGGTATCGATCCACGGTCGCAGCTCGTCTGGGGGCGTCTCGTTGGAGTAGTCGCCGTCGTCGCCGGCACTCCCGGCGGCGATCGTGGCGATTATCTCGAAGGCCGGGACCACCACGACCCCGTCGTTGGCCTGATATGCCGCAGCGAGCTGGCGAGCCCGCGTCACCGAAGCCTCGACGCCCTGCTCGCCGAGAATGCCCAGCGAGGTGGTGTTGGGGTTTCCGTAGATGGCAACCAGCCGGCGCCCGGGGAACATGACGAATCCGCCACCGGGAAGCTCTTCGGCGTTCAACAGGACAGGGAGCTGCCAGATCGAATCGGCGGTTGCGCCGAGCAGCTGGACCATCTGAGGCCCGCTGTCCATCGCGTCGAGCTCGCGGGCTGCCTCGGTGGCGAGCCGGAGGTCCGCCCCGTCGACGAGCACCATCAGGCCATCGGTGGTGATCGCGGTGGCCCCGGCCACGAGGGCGAGCTCGGGGCTGGAACCGTCGACGAGCCAAGCGATCGCAGCCGTGCCGGGGCCGGCCCAAATGTGGGGCACGGGATCGATCGCCATCGGCGGGGCACCGATCGGAGAGGAGCCGACGATCCCGGCGCCGGTCTCGAGCGCGGCGAGGGCCAGCCTGAGTGCGTCGAGGCCGCCGCCGCCGGGGAGGGTGACCGACGAGCCGGCGTCGATGTGGTCGTTGACCTGAGCGGCCAGGGAGGCGTTGTCGCCGTGCAGTACCTCGACGTCGGAGAACTCGGGAACGGCCGCAGCGACGTCGTCGCCGACGAACCAGACGGTCTGGGGAGCCAGCCGGTCGATCTCGTAGGCGAGCAGGCTCGAGTCTCCGATACCGTCCAGCAGCAGGGGGCCCCCCAGGCCGGTGGCGAGTCTCGAGGCGATGGCGATGCGCTCCAGATCGTGGGTTGCGACCAGAACGACGTCGGAGGCGCACCTGAAAGCCGCCTGGGATACCGACGCCGACGCCGACTCGAGGTTGGCCGACGACACCCGCTCGACCGCGGGACCGCGGTCGCCGACATCCGGGAGGTCGGCCAGGACGGTGTCCCGGCATGGGCGGAGGACGTCCGCCGTCGGCGCCGGGCCGGTGCCCGACCCGGACGAGCCCGGTGAGGATGGTGTCGCCGATCCGCCGCCGGAGGCGCAGCCCGCGGCGACGAGCGCGACGAGGATGATGAGACGACGCACGATCCCTCCGGACTGGCGGGCAGGAGGGTACCTGCACCGGTCCGGAATCAGCGCCGCCTCCGTCGCCCGTTTCCCGTTTCCGATCTCCGCCGTTCCGTTGATTATCCGGCTGAGGGCCGATGGCCGAGGGCCGATGGCCTTACCGCCCGTGGGATAGTCCGACCTCCGCCGTTCCATTGACTATTCCGGCTGAGGGCCGATGGCCTTACCAGAGCTAGACGGCCACGGCTCCGGCGTCGTGAGGGGGCTGAGGTGGCGGTGCGATCTCGGGCGGTTCGTCCCAGATGTGGACCGGCATGCCCACGAACAGCTTTTCGTCGAGCCAGTCCGCGTCCCAGGTGTTGACCCGGACGCAGCCGTGGGAAGCCGGGTAGCTCGGCACCGCGAGGTATCCGTGGATCCCATAGAAGTCGCTGAACGCCCAGTACTTGTACACGCACCAGCCGGTGGTCTGATCGCACACCCATCCGTACTGCCGCCACCGCAGCGCGTAGTCACCGCGGGGTGTGCCGGCGCGGACGTAGGCGCCGTTGCGCTCGCTGAAATACGTGTAGGCCCCACCGGTCGAGGTGTGGAGCACCCCGGCGATCTCTTGGTCCCGGACGATGAAGATCAGCTGCCGGCCGATGTCCACCTCGACGCGATCGGGCTCGTCGTAGCGGTTGGGTATCCGCGGGTCGGGAAGAAGGCGGAGCCGAATCCAGTCGAGGCCGTTCCACGACGTCGTTCGTTCGAAGCCGACGTACTTGTGGAATGCGAGGACGGCCATCTCGGTCTCGCTCCCATAGACACCGTCGATGGGACGGCGGTAGAAGCCGGCATCGATGAGGCCCTGTTGGAGCAGCTCCACCGAAGGCCCGGTGTCGCCGGGATTCAGCCTGACGAGCGGATCGAAGCCGTTGACCGGGACAAGCTCGCCGGCCGGCTCTGCGGCGGTCGCCGCGGGGACGCCGAGGGCGGCGACCATGACGGCCGTGAGGACGCCGAGACGGCGCGGGGCGCATGACCTTCTTGCCGACACCATTCCCCTCTCCAGGTCGGGGAGTGTATATCGGCCACCCAAATCCCAGGTTTTCGTACTTTCTTCTGCGGGTACCCTTCCTCCCCCGCCGAGCGGGGGAGGTGGCCCGGAGGGCCGGAGGGGGTCACGGACCCGGGCGACACTGCACGAAGGCGGCGGCCGAAGACGCTATGCGACAGTGACTACTCCACAACCATCATCAAGATGGCCGTCACGAGGAGACGAAGAAGTACCCATGCAGAAAGGAGCCCGCATGACGAAGCGCCTCAGCGCCGTGGTGACCGCTGTCGCGGTCGTGCTCGCC
>JAUYIV010000078.1 GCA_030688105.1 Actinomycetota bacterium
GCCTGTGGGGTTCCGCGTCAAGTATGCGGGTGAGGGATGGGAGCTCACCCTTGTCGCCTATCGAATCGACCTCCAGGTAGGTCGTCCCGAGGTCAGCGGGATCACCGTCGTGGCCACGTTCGCGAACATGACGTTCGCCAACACCTCCGGGTCCTGCGAGATCGAAATCTTGAAAGCGCCCTTCACGGTCATCGATGCACACTGGTTGAGCGAGGGATCCGTGTACTACCAGGCCGAGGAGGCGACCGCCCGACTTTCGTGCCTCGACATGCTGGAACTCCGCACGCGAGAACCCCTGTCCATAGAGGTGGCTTTCAGGCTGCCACCGAGCGGTCGGATCTGGCCCTGAACGGATAGCTTCGAAGAGAAGGGCACGCATCTCCGCCCTCGGGAATGGCACAAACATCTGAAATCTGAGATCTGACATCTGAGATCTAATTCCTGTCACACCCCCCCGATACCTTTTCGCTCGGAAGGCGATCCGAGGAGGAGGCAATCGTGTTGATCGACTGCAACGAGTGCGTGATGGAGCACACCCCGGCGTGTCACGACTGCGTGGTGAGCCACCTGCTCGGGGACCTGCTGGGCCCGATCGAGGTGGACCCCGAGCAAGCGGCGGCGCTCGAGGTGCTGGCGGACGCCGGGCTGGTGCCGACGCTCCGCATGGTCCGGCGCGCCGCCAACGACTGAGAGAAGCCGCGGTCGTAAGCCACCAGAGACACCACCGGTCGTCCTTGGCCACTTGTCGGCCGCTTCGCGTCTCCTACCCTCGGCTCATGGACCTCGCCGAGCGACTTCGAGACCATGCCCGCGACCTCGGGCTCGCCGGCTTCGGATTCTGCGGCGTCGAGCCCTTCGACGACACCCGACGCCACCTCGACGAGGCGGTGGCGTCGGGACGGGCCGGAAAGCTGAGCTTCACTTTCTCCGATCCGGGTACCTCCACGGACGTGCGCCGGTCTTTCCCGTGGGCGCGTTCGCTCGTCGTGGCGGCGCATTCCTACGCGACCGGCTCCGGCAACCCCGGGCCGGCGGAGCCCGGGACGTCTCGCGTCGCCCGCTTCGCCGTGGACGACCACTACGCCCCGCTGCGGACCGCCCTCGGGGCGATCGCGGTGATGCTCCAATCCGCCGGCCATCGCGCCGAGGTCCTGGTCGACGACAACCGGCTCGTCGACAGGGCGGCCGCGGTCCGGGCCGGGGTGGGCTGGTGGGGCAAGAGCAGCATGGTCCTCGTCCCGGGCGCGGGGCCGTGGGTGCTGCTCGGCAGCGTGGTCACGGACGCCGATGTTCCGCCCGACCCGGCGATGCGGCGTGACTGTGGCACCTGTGATGCCTGCATTCCGGCCTGCCCGACCGGAGCGATAGTGGCCCCCGGGATCTTGGACGCCAGGCGGTGCCTGGCGCATTGGGCCCAGGCCCCCGGCCCGATACCCACCGAGCTCCGGCAGGCGATGGGCGACCGGCTATACGGGTGCGATGACTGTCTGGAGGCATGTCCGCCGGGACACCGGGCCATCGGCAAGGGGCGCGGCACTACGGGTCGGGTCGAGCTGGTCCCATTGCTCGCCCTGGATGACCGGGCGCTCCGCGCCCGCTTCGAGCGGTTCTACGTGCCGCGCAACGATGTCCGGTACCTGCGGCGGAACGCACTCGTGGCCCTGGGCAACACCGGAGACACCGCCGCGGTCGAGGTGGCGGCGGGCTACGCCGGACATCCCGATCCACTGTTGCGCGCCCATGCATCGTGGGCGCTGGGGCGACTCGGGGGACCGACGGCCCGGGCGGCGCTCCGCATGGTCGAAGACATCGACCGCGATCCGGCGGTGGTCGCCGAGGCCACGGCGGCCCTCGCCGGTACGCTGAGCTGATGCTCCTCGTGTCGGATGTCCATGGGGCCTTCGACGCCCTGGCCCGAGTGGCCCGGATGGGGGAGCCGCTCCTGGTGCTGGGCGACTTCCTCAACTTCGTCGATTACCGGACCATGGAGGGCATGCTCGCCGATGTCGCCGGGCGCGAGTTTGTCGTCCGGCTCACGGAGCTGCGCGAGCGGGGCGAGCACGAGGCCGCCCGCGGCCTGTGGAGGGAGTTCGCCAGGGGCCGGGAGGACGAGATCCGGCGCTGCTACGACGAGAAGATCGTCGTCGACTACGGAAGGGCACGGGAGGCGCTTCGGGGATGCGAGTCGTATGTGATCTACGGAAACGTCGACCGGCCCGACGTCCTTAGAGAGATGCTGCCCGAAGGGTCACGGTTCGCCGACGGGGAGGTGGTCGAGATCGAAGGAATCCGCGTCGGCTTCGCCGGCGGGGGGATCGCTTCGATAGGGGTACCCGGCGAGATCGAGGAGGACGCCATGGCGAGCAAGCTGGCGAGCCTGGGTCCGGTCGACGTGCTGTGCACCCACGTGGCACCGGCGGTGCGTCCCCTGAGCCGGGACGTGGTCGGCGGCCGCCTCAAGGAATCGCCCGCCGTGCTCGACTATCTCCTCGAGCACCGGCCGCGTTGGCACTACTTCGGAGACATCCACCAGCCCCAGGCGACGACATGGCGAGTCGGCGACACCAACTGCGTAAATGTCGGGTACTTCCGGGCCACCCGCCGTCCGGTGCGGCATGCTGCCTGACCAGAGGGGCTGTTGGATCGACCTCGATCGCCTCGCCAGCGGTTACGAGCACCGCCCGCCAGGCCCGGACGACATCGCCCGGGCGGAGACCGCGGCCGATGCCGCGTCGCTCGGGCTGGGGGATGTCGCCGTCGACGTAGGCGGGGGAAAAGGTGCGCACGCCGCCGTATTCGCGGGGCGGGGGGCGATGGCCGTCGTGGTGGATCGGTCGCCGGCGATGGCCGTCGCCAGCCGGAGGCGCGGCGTGACGGCAGTGGTGGGCGACGGTGGGCGGCTGCCCCTTCGCGGGAGCGTGGCACGCCTCGTGTACTTCCATCTGTCGATCCATCACGGAGATGCCGGCGCGATGCTCGCCGAGGCATGGCGGGTGGCTGTCCCCGGGGGGGTGGTCTGGGTCTGGACTCTCACCCACGAACACCACCGGACCTCCTTGCTGGCGCAGTGGTTCCCGAGGATTGCCGCGATCGACGAGCGCCGCTTCCCGCACCCCAACCGGATGGCGGCCGACATGGATCGGATCGGGCTGGAGTTGTTGCCCGGTGAAGTGCGCGAGGAACGGGTTCAGCGGTCGGCGGCGGACTGGGAAGCCGCGGTTCGTGCAGGGTTCGTCAGCACCCTCCAACTTCTGACCAGCACCGAGATCGAAGCGGGTCTCGCTCGGTTTCGAGCGGCACATCCGGATCCGACGGAGCTGTTGGAGTACGGGCTCCGGTTCCGCAGCGTGGCCGCCCGGAAGCCAACCACCCGCCATCGCTAGTGTCGCGTCCGTGGAAGGAACCGTTCGATCGACCGAGGCGTCGGCATCACCGGAGCAGGTGTTCGCCGTTGCCGTCGACCTCCCGGCGTACCCGGAATGGGCCACCGGCGTCTCCGCCGTCGAGGTGCTGGCGACCGACGAGTCGGGTCGACCCACCCGCGCCCGTTTCGAGGTGGACGGCTACATCAAGAAGATCTCGTACGAGCTCGAGTACGAGTACGACGAGCCCCACCGGATGTCGTGGCGGGCGGTGCCCGGCAGCGACATCAAGGACATGGAGGGCTACTACGAGTTCAAGCCCCGAGACGAGGGCGGCACCGACATCGTCTATGCCCTCCGCGTCGAACCGGCGTTCGTGGTGCCGGGTTTCCTTCGCCGGCAGGCCGAGAAGCAGATCGTCCAGGCGGCCCTCCGGGGACTGCGGCGCCGCGCCGACGAGATGGCGGAGGCCGGCGAATGAGGGTCCTGCTCATCACCGGCAAGGGAGGGGTGGGCAAGACGACCGTATCGGCGGCGACCGCCCTGCGCGCCGCCGACCTCGGTCACCGCACCCTGGTCATGTCCACCGACCCCGCCCACAGCCTGAGCGATGCGTTCGGGGTGCCCCTCGGCGACGAGCCCACCCCGGTGGCCGACCGCCTCTCCGGCCAGCAGATCGATGCCCAGCGCCGGCTCGAGAGCCATTGGGGGACGGTGCGCGACTACCTCGCCGAGCTGTTCGACTGGGGCGGGGCCGACGGCATCGCCGCCGAGGAGCTGGTCGTGTTCCCCGGCATGGACGAGTTGTTCGCCCTCGCCGAGGTCCAGGATCACGTTGCCGCCGGAGAGTACGACGTCATCGTCGTCGACTGCGCCCCGACGGCGGAGACTCTCCGGCTGCTCAGCCTTCCCGATGCCCTCGGGTGGTACATGGAGAAGCTGTTCCCGCTGGAGCGGCGGGTGGCCAGAGTCGTCCGCCCGGTGCTCTCCCGGGTGATGTCACTGCCTCTGCCCGGCGACGACGTCTTCAAGGCGGGTGAGGGCTTCTACGGTCGCATCGAGGGAGTGCGCCGGGTCCTCATCGACCCCGAAATCACCAGCGCTCGCCTCGTGATGAACCTCGAGAAGATGGTGGTGGCAGAGGCGAGGCGGACCTACACCTACCTCGGATTGTTCGGCTACTCCGTCGACGCCGCCATCGTGAATCGGATCATCCCCGACGCGGTCACCGACCCCTACTTCAAGCGGTGGCGTGAGGTGCAGGCGGAGCACCTGGAGACGGTGGAGGACGCCTTCGCCGACCTGTCGCTGCTGCGACTCCGTCTCTTCGACGAGGAGATGGTCGGCATCGACAAACTGAGGATTCTCGCCGAGGAGCTGTACCAGCACCTCGACCCCACGGACCGGCTGGCCACGAACACCCCCTTCCGGGTCTTCGAGGACGGGCACGAGGTGGTGCTCGGGTTGTTCCTGCCCTTCGCCGAGAAGGGAGAGATCGACGTGATGCGTCACGGCGACGAGATCTACATCACGGTCGGGCCGTACCGCCGGTCACTGGTGCTGCCCGACTCGCTGCGCCGTCGCGAAATCAGCGGGGCGAAGCTTGTCGAGCGAGAGCTCTGGGTGCGCTTCGGAGTGTTCGATGGATGAGCCACAGGAGCTCAGCGAGGCGGCTCGTCGCGGGCTGCAACGCGCCGGGGTCCATCTGATGAAGGCCGCGATCGAGGTGGTCGCCGGGCTGAGCGCCTTCCTGGAGGAGATGGGGAAAGTCGGCGACGACGAGCGCCGCGGCGACGCAGAGGGCCCGCAGCATATCGACGTCGAGTAGCGGCGGAGCCTCGAGCACCCTCTCAGCAGGGCACTCGAGGCTCACTCATCGCGTGACCGTCGGCCTAGCCGACATCCACCTTCACCTTGCGGGGAAGGACCTCGGGCTTGCGGGGGATCGTCACCTCGATCATCCCCTTGTCGGCCTTGGCCTTGACTTCGGAGGCCTCGAGCCCATCCGGGAGCACCAGCGTCCGCTTGAACTCGCCGGAGAAGATCTCTCGGCGGTGGAAACCGTTCTCCTCGGTGGTCTCGTCGAACGCCCGATGACCCGAGATGGTGAGCGTGCGGTCCTCGACCGTCACGTCGACGTCTTCAGGGTTCACCCCGGCCACCTCGACGCGGATCACCAGCTCAGTGTCCCGGTCGAACACGTCGATGCGGGGCAACCAACGGCTCGGGGTCACGGCGCTGCCTCGATCGAACATGCGCTCGATGTCCCGCAGCATCGAAAACGGGTCCAAAGGGACCAGATCCATCATGATGTTCCTCCTTGGTGACTCTCTGCCTATGAGGGTATCTTATAACTTTATATTGAGCAACTCATATTTCCATCATGCGAAGGGTAGAGATCGGTCGGTTGGCACCGGGCCGAGCCGGCTCGGTGGCGAGGGCAGTGTCGGGCCTGCACCGCCATGGATAACCTGGTTCGCCGAGGGCGTCGACGAGGAGGTCGGGATGGCGGTGATCGCCGCAGATTGCGGCGGGACGAACCTGTCGGTGGCGCGAGTCGACCGGGCCACCGAGGGCTTCGAGCCGATCGTCGTCGAAACACCGCCTGATGCCGCACAGATCCCCGGCGCTATCGCCGAGCTGGCCCGGCCACTGGCTTCCGGGATCGAGGCGGCCGGGGTCTCGATCGCCGGGCTGGTAGCCGGAGGCGACCTGGTCTGGATGCCCCATCGCGATGGTGGAACGCCCATCGCCGGACCGCTGTCGGCCGCGCTCGGGGTGCCGGTCTCGGTCGACAACGACGCCAACCTCGCCGGCCTCGCCGAGGCGACCGCCGGGGCCGGACTGGGGCATCGGATGGTGCTCATGGTCACGGTGGGGACGGGGATCGGTGGGGGACTGGTGATCCACGGCCAGGTCGAGCACGGCAGGGGATTCCTCGGCGAGATCGGCCACACCACGGTCGATCCGGCAGGCCCGATCTGCTCGTGCGGGAGGCCGGGGTGCTGGGAGGCACTCGCTTCCGGCACTGCCCTGGATCGGGCGGCGATCGAATTGGCGGCGGCCCAGCCGGAGGGGCCGGTGGCGCGGTCGGCGTCGCCGGAAGGCCCGTCGGGGAAGGATCTCGTCGATGCCGCCCTCTCCGGAGATCCCGCCGCCAAGGTGGCGTTCGAGCAGATCGCGGCGCATTTCGGCCGCGGTCTGGCCAACATGGTCGCGGTGTTCGATCCGGATGTGATCGTCGTCGGCGGCGGGGTGGGCTCGGTCGGCGAGCCGTTCCTCGCCCCGGCGCGTCGCGCCCTGGAGTCGTGGCTCAACGGATCGGAGCACCGATCACCCACGCCGGTGGTCGCGGCCGCGTTCGGGACGCGGGCCGGGATAGTCGGAGCCGCGCTGCTGGCCGGGGCGCCCACATGAATCTGGCCGCCACCCTCCGCGAGGCGACGATGGCCGTTCCCGCCGTAGCCAAGCTCCTGGTACGCCTGGTCCGCGACGAGAGGATCGAGCGCAAGCACCGGGTGGGGGCAGGCCTCGCCCTGGCGTACGCCATCCTCCCCATCGACCTGATCCCCGACCGCATACCGGTGCTCGGTCGGGTCGACGATGCCGCGGTCGCGGTGCTCGCCCTGACCCGCCTCGTCGAGGCCGCCGGTGCCGACATCGTGCGCGAGCACTGGGATGGCTCGCCGGCCGCTCTCGACGCAGTTCTCGGCGCCCTTGCGGTGGCGGGCCGTTTCGTCCCGAGGCGGCTGCGCCTGGCGGCATCGGTGGTGAGCCGATGAACCCGGGCCGCCTCCTCGTCGGCACCGTGGTCACCGCATTGGGCGTCCTGTTTCTCCTCGAGTCGGCCGACGTGCTCGATGCCGGAGAGGCCATCGCCGATTGGTGGCCCGCCGCCATCGTCGCACTCGGCCTGTTCCATGCGGCCTCAGGGAAGGGGCTCACCGGCGGGACCGTGGTACTGATCGGCGTCGGTGCCGCCTTGCTCGGCGTCACGACGGGGCTGTTCGGTTCCGACGCCTGGGACTACGTATGGCCGGCCGCTCTGGTGCTCGTCGGCCTCTGGCTCATCGTCGGGTGGGGGAAGCGCCTGGGCAGCCGTCCGGCCGACGATGCCGAGATCGAAGGGATCGCCGTGCTCGGGTCGGCCCTTCACGCCACCAGGTCGAAGGAATTCCGCAGGGCGAGCCTGACCGCGGTGCTCGGCGGCATCACGCTCGATCTGAACGAGGCGCTGCCGGTGTCTGGTGGCGCCGCGGTGTCCGTCACCGCCGTCCTCGGCGGCGTGGCGGTCCTCGTGCCGCGTGGCTGGGTGGTCGAGATCCGCGGCCTGCCTCTGATGGGAGGTTGGGACGACACCACCGACCGCGCCGCGGCTGGACCGGGAGCGCCCCGTCTCGAGGTCCAGGCTCTCGTCGTGCTCGGGGGCCTCGAGGTGAAGCACGCCACGCGCTGGCGGCCGTAGTGAGGTTCGCCGTCCTGTTCCCGGGCCAGGGGAGCCAGACCGTAGGAATGGGGGCTGGCCTCTTCGATGCCAGGCCGGATCTCCTGGGGCCGGCC
>JAUYIV010000085.1 GCA_030688105.1 Actinomycetota bacterium
CGAAGCAGCGGCTCGCCCCCGGTGAGCCGGACCTTGTGGACCCCGAGCCCGGCGAAGACGGAGGTGATGCGGGCGATCTCCTCGAAAGTCAGCAGGAGGTCGCGGGCGAGGAACTCGTAGTCGCGGCCGAACACCTCTTTCGGCATGCAGTAGGTGCAGCGGAAGTTGCAGCGGTCGGTGACCGAGATCCGGAGATCGCGGAGGGGCCGCCCCAGGGTGTCGATCGGGTGCATCGGGGAGACGGTACCGAGTTCGTGGCGGTGGACGATCTGCCGTCCGGCCGTTTCCCTTCCCAAGGCACTCTGCCCTGCTCGTGCTAGTCGCCGTCTGCCACCTACGGCTTCCTCCTCCACAACTCCCAACTGGCGTTTTGGGCGACGATCTCAAACTCGCCCTGGACCTCCTGCCAGACCGCAAGACCCTCCCGTGCCAGCAGCGCGGGCGGCAACAGGACGTACTCCACTTCGTCGGCGATCGGGAGGCGCCGTCCCTCGTCGTCCCGGGTGGCGGCGTCTCCGTACAGCAGGGTCGAGAAGGGGTTCGGGAACATGTATATGTGCTCGCGGTGGGCGAGGTGTGGAGTCAGGTTGTGGTACGCCGAGATGACCGCACCGTCAGGGATGAGCGGAAACATCTCTGCGGCTTCCTGCGGGATCGTATCGTTCGGTGACCAGTAGGTCTTGGGGTCGAGAGAGAAGGGGAACGTCCCCCACCAATAGGCCCCGAGCAGGCTGAACGCCACGAGGCTCGCGGCCAGGCTCGTCCGCCAATGCCTCGGCACGCGACCGAGGGCCTCCACCGACGCTAGTCCCAGGGCGGGGACCGCCACCGCCGTGTAGTGGTAACGGATGTCGTACTGATAAGGGAAGACACTGATCACGTTCGCCCCGAGGACCACCGCCGAGATCGCGGCGACGGCTGGGGCGAGCAGGAACACGAAGCCGAACGAGAAACCGACCTGGAGCAGGTACCAGGGTCTCCCATCGCTCACCACGTAAGAGATGACCTCCCCGGGCTCCGTGAACACTGCGGCGATGAGCCCACCGACTCCTCCAAATGGGATGCGCCAGGCGTTGGGCGCCCACTCGCCGTTGAGAAGCCGGATCACGACGCCCATGGCGAACACGGCATAGACGATGGCGCCGGCGATTGTCAGGACTCCGATCCTCCGATCGCGCCGCAGGGCGACCCAGAGCCCGAGGGGGATGATCACCAGCGCCACATCCTCCTTGACGAGGAGCGAGAGAACCACGAACACGGCATAGGGACCCCATCGAGCGTTCAGCGCGAAGTAGATGGCGAACCCGACCAGAGCCGGGAGGAACGCGTCCGGGTGGAACTGCTCCACATTGGTGCGGCCGATCGCCGGATGCAGCAGAAAGGACCCGGCGAGGAAGAGCGCGATCGGCTCGCTCCCCAAGCGGCGGCGGGCATAGAGGAACACCGGGATGGCTCCGGCGGCAAGAGCGGCGGACTGGAAGAAGAGCAGTGTGCCCGGGCCGGGGAACACCCAGTAGAAGGGGACCAGGAACAACATGATGAACGACGTGTGGTCGCCGAACAGGTTCCGCCCCATCAGGGTGACGAACGGGGCCTTGAAGCGGGACAGCAGCCACGTCCCCTGGTCGTAGAGGGCGAAGTCGTACGACGAGGTGCCCAGCCCGTGATGCATGCGAACCGTCGTGTTGGTGAAGTGCCACGTGTACCAGGCCAGGATGAGGACGAAGGCCCACTGCCAGATGGAGAACCGTCGGAGAAGCGTGACCACCCGATCCATCGGCGTCCGGAGGGGAGATACCGCAGTGGGCGACGAGGTCGACATTCGCCACCGGACGCTAAACGGACCGAGTCGATAGTCGGCGGTCGACGGGCAACGTATCTCCGCCTCGCCGGTTCTCGATCAGGGCCCTCGAAGAGTGCGTCGCTTGGCCCAAGAGGCGGTTACCGTCACTTCGCATGGATCCCAGCGAGCGCGCCCGCCTCGGGAAGATGACCCATCCGGTGCGTGGTTTCCTCCATGGCGCCGCCGCCATCGCGGCGTTGATCGGAGCGCTCATGCTCGCCCGGCTGGCGCCCGAAGGAACCGCCCGGCGGCTCTCGCTGCTCGCCTTCGGACTCAGCCTGGTGGCGCTGTTCGTCACCAGCTCCCTCTACCACTCGATCCCGTGGCAATCGATGTGGAAGAAGCGAATGCAGAAGCTCGACCACACCATGATCTACGTTCTGGTCGCCGGCACCTTCACCCCGATCGCGGTGATCGTGCTCGACGGATGGCTCCGGTGGGCCACTCTGGCGGTGCAGTGGGGCATCGTTGCGTTCGGTGCGATTTACATGGCGACGTCGAAGGCGCCCAAGCACTGGGCGTCGGTGACCCTCTCGACCACCCAGGGATGGCTGGCCATAGCCCTCTTTGGGCCACTGGCCGACCGGCTCCCCTGGACCGCCCTGGCGCTGATCGCGCTCGGGGGAGTGCTGTACACCGTCGGGATGATCTTCCTGGTCACGGGACGGCCGCGGCTGTGGCCGCGGGTGTTCTCGTACCACGAGGCGTTCCACGTGATGGTCGTGGCGGCAGCGGCGGTTCACTTCGCCGCCATCGCCCGCTGGGTGGCCTCCTACGGCGCCTGACACTCAGTGCGACGACAGCAAACGGGCAACGATTTACCCGGTCGCCATCCCCACCCGGCGCTCGAAGACCTCCGCGTTGTGCAGCACGGTCGCCGGGAACTCCATGATCTTGTCCTGCAGCTCCCGGGCCCTGGCGGTGAGACCGGTCAGGTGCTCGATGCCCCAATCGCGGATCAGCGGGACCAACACGCGATCGTGGTGGATGCGGAGGTTGTAGACGCCGGCCTTGGCCATCTCGACCGCCCTCCGGACGAACCCGGGAATCACCGTCCCCGGCATCGAGAAGCCGGTGAACACGCGATGGATCGCATCGAGCATGGTGGCGGCATCGGCCTCGATCAGTGCCTCGGTGACGCCGCGGTAGAACATGAAGTGGTGGTTCTCGTCGGCGGCGATCCTGGCCATGATCTGGTACGCCACCTCGTCGTCCGCCAGCTTCCCGGCGTTGCGATGGCTGACCCTGGTGGCCAGCTCCTGCGCCGAGGTGTAGACGAAGATCGCCGCGGGATCGTCGAAGCCGGTGCTGTGGCCCGCCTCCATCGTGGCGAGCCGGTCATCCTCGAGGGACCTCGGGTCACAATTGCGTGAGGTCAACAGGTACGACCGAAGGGCGATCGAATGCTGCCCCTCCTCTGCGGTCCAAAGATGGGTCCAACGGGACATCGCCGACCCCTCCGGCATGTGGGAGGCGATTTCGGCGTGGTAATACGGCAGGTTGTCCTCGGTGAGGAGGTTGAGTACCAGGGAGGTGCGGACCTCCGGCGACAGCGTGGCGTCGGAGTCCTGCCACGGCTCATCCACGAAACTCCGGCCCTTCTCCCAGGGCACGTACTCGTGGGCGTACCAATGCTCACGGCGCTCCCGATGCTCGGCCATGAGCCGCTCGACCGCCGGCTCCACTGAGGCGATCAACTCTGCCTGGTGACTATCCATGTTTTCCTCGGGATCGATGGGCGGGAACTCGAAGCGGGTGGCGGCGCAGGGGCGTCGGGTCCAGCCTCTGCGCAACGTTAGTCATCCCAAGGCATTCCAGGGTCGACCGCGTCCATCGGGCCCCTCTTCGGATCCGGTCCCCGGCGAGACACCGAGGCGCTTCGCGACCTGCCCGCGACCTGCCGGGTGGCGACGGTTCGCACGAATGGCTACAACTCACATGGTTGCGTCGAAGGAGAAGCTCATGGAGCCCAGGTACCGGTGGTCGCTGGTGGCGGTGGTCGCGATCTGGCTTTCGGTTCTGGTCACGAGCCTGTTCGCCCCCGATTTCGTGAGCGGGAGCCAGCAGGAGCACATCACGGTCGCCGCGATCGCCAACTGGTTGTGGGGGGCCATCGCGACGGTAGGGATCCTGCGGGCGCTTCGCACCGCCCGGACCGTCGACGTGCGAGACGGTGCCTGGATCACGCTGGGACTGGCCGTCGCCGTCCTGTGGTTGGTCGTGGCAGTCGTCAGCATCTTCGCCCCCGTGGTCGAGACGGGCAGCGACCCGACGCAGATCCCACTGGCAGCGCTGCTGAGCCCGATCGTCGCCACCCTCTTCACGCGATACCTGGCGGAGTTCCTGGTCGAGGTCCCGGTTGCGGAGACGAAGAAGGCAAAGGCGGAAACGAAGCCCGAAGCGGGGGAACCCCCGGTACAAAGGCGATTCGAGCCGCAGGAGGATCCGGGCGGCGGCGCTCCGCCGGAGTGGGCTCCCGGGGAGAACGACCCCGGACCTCAACCCGACGCGTGACCCGGCCGACGGCCGACGGCCGATGGCTCAGGCCTCAGGGGGCGATCCACCTCTCTGCCACCGTCTTCATCTCCATGAACAATCGGAGATAGTCGGGTCCTCCCGCCTTGGCGTTTGAGCCCGACATGTTGAACCCCCCGAATGGCTGAACCCCGACCAGAGCGCCGGTGATCTTCCGGTTGATGTAGAGGTTGCCGACGTGGAACTGGCGACGGGCGCGCTCGATGCGGCTCCGGTCCTTCGAGTACAGGCCGCCGGTGAGCCCGAACTCGGTGTCGTTGGCGATCTCGAGGGCCTCGTCGAAGTCGTCGGCGCGGATCACCGAGAGCACCGGGCCGAAGATCTCATGCTGGGCGAGACGGGCATCGGGGGCGACGTCGGCGAACACGGTCGGCTGGACGTACCAGCCTCCGTCCTGGTCGATGGCCGACCCGCCGACGACCAGCTTGGCCTCCTCCATCCCCTTGGCGATCTCTCCGAGGATCGCCGTGTGTTGCGCAGCAGAGATCACCGGCCCGACCGGGAGGTTGTCCTTCGGCGGACCGACCTCGAGCGCCCCGGCAGCTTCGACTACCCGGTCGAGCACCTCATCGTGAATCCCGTCGACGAGGATGAGGCGCGAGGCCGCCGAGCATTTCTGACCCTGGAACCCGAAGGCGGAGCGGACCGCATCGGCGGCGGCCGCCTTCAGGTCGGCGGTCTCGTCGACGATCATCGCGTCCTTGCCGCCCATCTCCATGTAGGCCCGCTTGAGCCACCGTTGACCCTCGTGAACCTTGGCGGACCGCTCGGCGATCCGCAGCCCGATCTCCTTCGATCCCGTGAAGTTGACGAAGCGGGTCTTCGGGTGGTCGACGAGGAAGTCGCCCACCTCGCCTCCGGGCCCCGGCAGGTAGTTGATCACCCCGGGTGGGATCCCCGCATCTCGGACCATCTCCATCCAGCGGGCGCCGATTATCGGGGTGTTCGACGCCGGCTTGAGCACGAGCGTGTTGCCGGCCAACACCGGCCCGATCGCCATGCCGACGAGGATCGCCAGGGGAAAGTTCCACGGAGGGATGGCCACACCCGCCCCTATCGGGATCAGATGCGACTCGTTGTCCTCGCCCGGCCAATGGACGACGGAAATCGGCTCGGCGAGCCGCACGGCCTGGCGGGCGTAGTAGTCGACGAAGTCGATCGCCTCGGCCACGTCCGCTTCGGCCTCGAGCCAGTTCTTCCCCGCCTCGAAGGTCTCGATGGCGGCCAACTCGTATTTGTTCCGCCGCATGACCGCGGCGAGCTTCACCCCGTACCGGGCCCGCTCAGCCGCCGTGAGAGTGGCCCATGCGGGGAAGGCCTCCCAGGCCGCCGCCAGAGCCTGTTCGGCCTGAGCGGTGCCGCCAGATGCGATCGTCCCGATCAGCTGGTCCGGCGAAGCCGGGTTGACGCTCTCGATGGTGTCACCGCTCTCGACGTGGTCGCCGCCGATGATCAGCTGGTGGGTGGCGCCGAAGCGTTCGGCGACCCCGGCGAGCGCCAACTCGTATGCGGCCCTCTTCGCCGGGTCGGTGAAGTCGGAGTATGGCTCGGGGTGGTACGGCTCGAACATGTGGCCAGTATCGCGTCTCCCCCCGCGGAGCGGGAGGAGAGGTCCGAGCCGAAGGCTCGGACCGAGGGGGACAGCGGACCCTGCGTGGGCTTGGAACCCGTCGTACGCGCCCGGAGGGTCGCCCGCCCCCTCCGACTGCCGGGCTCCGCCCGGCAGCCGTCCTCCCCCGCCTTCGGCGGGGGAGGACGCGTGAGTGGACCCCTACTCCGGCACCAGCTCCGCAATGCTCCACTCCCGCGGCCGGTCGGTCACGCCCTGGAGCACGACCCTTCCCGCCACCAGGAAGACGACCAGGGCGCCCAGGGCGACCTCCCGGGGCAGCCCGGCCACCGTCACGATCAGCCCCCAGGTCAGGGGGCCGAGAAGG
>JAUYIV010000115.1 GCA_030688105.1 Actinomycetota bacterium
AGTGGCTGTTCGACCGGTGGGCCGAAGTCGACGAGTGGGTTGCGGCGCACCAGGGCGGCGGGCGGTCCGGAACCGGTTGAGCCCCGGGGAAGATGCCGGGCAACCGCCCAACCGCTGACTGCCAACCGCCAGCGGCCAGAACTACAAAACCGTCTTACGCGCGCATCCGGCGCGTAAGACTCGTACTTGCCCTCGCGCCTTCTGCCGTGCGCGATCCGCTGATTAGGGTCCGCCCCCTCCGACCGAAAGGCCGTAACCGTGGCGAAGCAGTACCCCGCTCCCCCCGACATCACCATCGACCTCGGCGCCGAACACTCGGCCACCCTCCACACTTCGCTGGGCGACATCACCATCGGATTCCTCCCGGAGCGGGCCCCGATCGCTACCAACAGCTTCCTGTTCCTCGCCGGCGAGGGTTTCTACGACGGTGTGATCTTCCACCGGGTCATCTCCGGCTTCGTCATCCAGGGCGGAGACCCCACCGGGCGAGGAACCGGCGGCCCCGGGTACCAATTCCGCGACGAGTTGGAGGGCGCCGGGCGATACACACGGGGGACAGTGGCCATGGCGAACGCCGGGCCCAATACGAACGGCTCGCAGTTCTTCATCTGCCATGCCGACACCGGGCTGCCCCACCAGTACACGATCTTCGGAGGTGTGACCGATGGGATGGACGTAGTGGACGCCATCGCCGGGCTTCCCCGGGGAGGCGACGATCGGCCCGAGGACCCTCCCGTCATCGAGTCCGTGACGGTTCACCAATCGTGACCCGGCCTACGACCGGGGGTACGGTGTTGGCGGTTGGCGTGGCGCCGTCAGCTCCTCCTCAGGGCCTCCTCCGGCACTCCGAAGGTGCTCTCGGCTCCGGCCAGCACCGCCGGGAGCATCCCGGGGACCTGCGAGAGCACTTGATCGGCATAGAAGCGAGCGGTCGCAGCCTTGGCGGCGAGGAATCCGCTCGAGAACCCCTCGGCTCCTTCGGCGGCGATGCGAGCCGACCGGGCCAGGAGCGCTCCCCCAAGCGTGGTACCGAGCATCCGGGTGTAGGGGGTGGCGCCGGCGAGCGCGTCGGGCAGCCGCTCCTCGAGCGCGTCCAGCAGCGCCTCGGTCGCCTTGCCGGTGGCATCGACGGCATCGGTCAGATGTTGGCCGATGGGGCTCAGGTCTCCCTCGAGGCCATCCGCCTCACGCCCCGCCTCGGCGAGAAGGCCCCGGATGGCATCCCCTCCGGCGAGCGGGAGCTTGCGTGTCACCAGATCGATGGCCTGGATGCCGTTGGTGCCCTCATAGATGGGGGCGATCCGAGAGTCGCGCCAGAGTTGGGCGGCGCCGGTCTCCTCGACGTAGCCCATCCCCCCGTGCACCTGTATCCCGAGAGAGGCGATCTCGACACCGAGGTCGGTTCCCCATGCCTTGGAGACCGGGGTGAGAATGCCGGCGATGTCCGCCTCGGCATCCCGCACCGCCTCCGCGGGGTGGTGGGTCGAGAGGTCGATGGCGAGCGCGTTGCGGTACATGACGCATCGCATGGCCTCGACCTGTGATCTCATGAGCATGAGCATTCGGCGCACGTCGGGGTGCCGGAGGATCGGCGACGGCACCCGATCGTCGCCAACGGCGCGACCCTGGGTCCTTTCCGTAGCGTGCGCCACCGCCCGCTGATATGCGCGTTCGGCCACGGCGAGGCCCTCGAGGCCCACTTGGAGCCGCGCGCTGTTCATCATCGTGAACATGAAGCGCATGCCCTCGTTCTCCTCGCCGATCAGGTAGCCGATGGCGCCCTCACCGCGCTCACCGAACGCAAGCACACAAGTCGGGCTGGCATGGATCCCGACCTTGTGCTCGAGGGAGACGGTCGTCAGGTCGTTCCTCTGTGCCGGTGAGCCGTCCGGTCCGACCAGGAACTTGGGCACGATGAAGCACGAGATCCCCTTCGTGCCCGTCGGGGCGCCCGGGGTCCTGGCGAGCACGATGTGGACGATGTTATCCGTCAGGTCGTGGTCGCCCCATGTGATGAAGATCTTCGTCCCGCTCAAACGGTAGGTGCCATCGGCGACCCTCTCGGCCCGCATCGAGAGGGCGCCGACGTCGGAACCGGCATGCGGCTCGGTCAGCGCCATCGTCCCGGTCCATTCGCCGCTGACCAGCTTTCCCAGATAGGTCGCCTGCTGCTCATCCGAGGCGTGCTGGAGGAGCATGTCATTGGCCGAGTGGGTCAGCATCGGACAGAGGGAGAAAGCCATGTCGGCCGCGGTGAGCATCTCCTGGAGCGCCGCACCGATCGCCCACGGCAGCCCGCCGCCGCCCCACTCCTGGGGCAAGGCTGCGGCGGGCCACCCGGCCTCGACGAACTTACGGTATGCCTCCCGGTAGCCGGGGGGCGTCGCCACGCCTCCGTCGTCCGCCAGCACACTCCCCACCGCATCGCCGACCGGACCGAGGGGGGCCACCACCTCCGACATGAACCTTCCCGCCTCGTCGAGGATGCCCGCCAGCGTGTCGCCGTCGACATGCGAGAAGCGGTCGAGTTCGGTGACACGGTCGAGTCCCACGACCCGAGTCAGGGTGAAGCGCATGTCGGTCACCGGAGCGCGGTAGGTCATGGCTGCAAGGCTAACGGCCGACGGCAGGCGGCTCGCGAGCGGTGGTTCAGGCGCCTACGCGTTCTCCAAGCAGGCGTCCGGCAGGCTCACTTTGCCCGGGCCGGTGGTGTCGATCAGTTCCATCCGGATCTCGATCGTGAAGATCGTCGTCTCCGGATCACTCCTCGGCCCGTCGCGGCTCTCGGCGACCATCTCGTATCGGAGCAGGACGTTGCCGTCGATCGACACCCAGTATTCGGCCACGGAGACGTTGGTCACGGCGCCGGATTCCGACCGAGCCCGGCTGGGTGAACGTGTAGTGGTTGGCCGGGATCCCGGCGATCTTCCCTCGACCCCGTGGACTTCGACGATCGGGCGGGGTGGGCGTCACTGGCATCGGAAGAGAGGGTAAAGCCCTCGGCCATCACCCATCGGCCAGACCCGGGACCACCTCCACTCTCTCCATCCGGGCGAAGACCTCGGGATCCACGGTGACCTTCATCGACCGGCTGCCCCCACCCACGACGCAGCGATCCAGTGCCACTATCCGGGCGTCGACGTACACCGGGAAGTCACCCTCCAATCCGAACGGCGTGACACCGCCGATCTCCATGCCGGTGAGGTCGCGGGTCTGTTCGGCCGACGCAAACGAAAGCTTGCGCACACCGAGCAGCTCCCGGACTCGGTGGTTGACGTCGAGCCGGGTGGTGGCGAGGGCGAGGCAGAGCGCGTATGCACCCTCGGGCTTCTTGGAGGCGATCAAGATGGCGTTGGCCGACTCGTCGCCGGAAAACCCGTACTTGTCGCAGAAGGCGGCGGTGTCGGCGTAGTCGGGGTCGATCGGGAACGCCTCGAAGCGCGCTTCCAACCGCTCGAGGTCGCCAATCACCGCACGCTCGACGGGATCTCGGCCTTCCATGTCATGCAGTCTCGCTCCGTGCCGAGGCAAGCCACAAGCCGCCAGGTGCGGCGCGGCGCTCGTCGCATGCCGGACACTTGGCCGATGCCCGTTGCCCGTTGGCCGATTCGGTAGCCTCCCATGGTGACTCCCGAGGCCGCTGCCCCCCGCAACCGCCGCGGCATGCCGCCCTGGATCCCCCGGCTGCTCGCCACGATCGTGGCGATCAT
>JAUYIV010000128.1 GCA_030688105.1 Actinomycetota bacterium
GGTGGCGGCGGTCGCCAGATCCTCGTCGAGGACCCGGCCGGCAACGTAATCGAGCTCTTCGAGCCAGCCTCCCGATGAGGAGGGGAGCAACGGCGTTCCCGGCGGCCGTTGCTCAATTCGGCATTCGGGCACAACTTTACATAACGTGGATTATGGGCATGCGAGATCGCGGGATCCGGGCATCATCGGCCGAGGGCCGACCTCAGGCCGCAAACTGACCGACGAAAGACAGCGCCTCGTCGGCGAAGCCATCCCATCTGACCGGGTCGTCGATACCGACCCGGTCGCCCTGGATCCGTCCCGCGGCCGCGACCTCGTGACCGACGCCGGCGATCACCAGCGAGGTGATGCGCTGCTCCGGCAGCCTGACGACGAGCGACCCGTCCTCGGGGTCGAAGCCCGCAAAGAACGAGCCCTGGAGGGCGAGCGTGGGCATCCCCTCGGCGGTCGTCGCCGACACCCCAGGATCGCGGCTCCGCAGCCGACGCACTATCCCCTCATAGGTGCTGTGGCGATCCACCTTCATGAACGCCTCCGTCTTCCCTCGATCGATCGCCGTCAACCCCATTGCGTCACGTGACGGAACGGGGCCCTGCCCTGACCCGCCGAATCTACGCGTCCAAGACGGCGGATGGCTCGAGACTGGCGTCGCGCAGCTGGGCGGCTGCGGCGTAGAGGTGGCTGAATGCCGCCTTGTGGTCGCCATCGACCCGGAGATCTCGCTCGACGTCGAGCAGGGCCGCCTCCAGGGCGTACAGGCGGTCGTTGAGGGAACGCACCGCGTCGTGTGACACGAGTGCCTCCCCCGTTCCGAGCCCCATCCGCTCGGCGAGCAGCCGGGCTTCATAGGCGCGCTGTCGGTGGCTGCGCCGGCAGTACTTGCGGGGGCGTCCAAGCCCTCCCTGGACCATCCCCCGGCCGCACCATGAGCACCGGGCATTATTCGTCACAGTGACGTATCATAGACTGTGCCCATGGGTCGCCGGTCTATCGACCCCATTGCGGCATGCACTCTTGGGAATGCCACCGTACGGTCTACGGTTGGCCTACGGGTATCGGAGAAAGGCAGACGGATGGCGACGCTCGAGCTCACGAGAGAGAACTTCGAGGAGACGATCAACGACAACGACACCGTGATCGTCGACTTCTGGGCGGCATGGTGTGGACCGTGTCGTCAGTTCGCCCCCACCTTCGAAAAGGCCTCGTCCCAGCACTCGGACATCGTCTTCGGCAAGGTCGACACCGAGGCCCAGCCCGAACTGGCCGAGTTCTTCAACATCCGCTCGATTCCCACCCTCATGGTCTTCCGGGAGAACGTCGTCCTCTACAGCCAGGCCGGCAGCCTGCCCGATCATGTGCTCGATGATCTGATCACCAAGGTCCGCGATGTCGACATGGAAGACGTGCACCGCCAGATCGCAGAGCATGCCGCTGAGCACGACGCCGAGGTCGCAGCCGAAGTCGGCGATCAGCCGGCGTAGCGCGCCACCAGGTCGAGACGCCGCCGCTCACAGGGTTCGCGGGCCCAGCACCCCACCAGGTGGTCGTTGACCATCCCCGCCGCCTGCATGAAAGCGTGCATCGTCGTCGGTCCGACGAACGACCATCCCCGCCTCTTCAGGCCCTTGCTCAAGGCGGTCGACGCCTCGGTGATCGCGGCGAGATCCTCGAAGGATCTCGGAGCGGTCTGGCTCGCCGCTGCCGCGAACCTCCAGCAATACGCCGCCAGCGAGCCGAACTCTTCGATCATCTCGATTGCCCGCTTGGCGTTGTTGATCGCCGACTCGATCTTCCCGCGGTGGCGGATGATGCCCGCGTTGGACAGCATCGCCTCGACCTCCCTGTCGCCGTATTTCGCCACCACATCGGGGTCGAACCCGGCGAAGGCGTCACGAAACGCTGCGCGCTTGCGGAGGACGGTAATCCACGACAGACCGGCCTGGAAGCCCTCGAGGGCGATCTTCTCGTACAGGACGATGTCGTCGTCCCATCCCCTCCCCCACTCGGCATCGTGGTAGTCCTCGTACAACTCGTCGCCGAGCGGCCACCGGCACTTCGGCCGGCCGTCCGCCCCGAGAAGTACGTCGGTCACTCGGGGTCGAGTTCGAGCGCGGCCGAGTTGATACAGTAGCGGAGCCCGTTGGGGCCCGGTCCGTCGGGGAACACGTGGCCGAGGTGGCCTCCACACTTGGCGCAGCGGACCTCGGTACGGACCATCCCGTGACCCCGATCCTCGTGAGTCGTGACGGCCTCCGACGCCGCGGGATCGACGAAGGAGGGCCAGCCGCTCCCGCTGTCGAACTTGTCCTCGGAGCGGAAGAGCTCGGCCCCGCACCCGGCACAGCGGAAGACTCCCGGATCGTGGCTGTCCCAATAGGCACCCGTGAACGGCGCCTCGGTGCCGGCTTCGCGCAGGATGTGGAACTGCTCGGGCTTCAGACGCCCACGCCATTCGGCGTCGGTGGTGGGAAGGTCGGGCATGTCGTTCGTGTTCCTCTCTCCGTCAGGATATTCGACTCGAAGGGAAAGCCATGGCCACAGTCGCGATCGTGGGTGATGGGCCCGGGGGTCTCAGCGCCGCTCTGTTTCTCGCCAAGAACGGTCACTCGGTGACCGTCTTCGGCGACGACAACACCGCCATGCACTACGCATACCTCCACAACTACCTCGGTATTCCCGAGATCGCCGGAAGCGACCTCCAGCAGATCGCCCGAGGCCAAGCCGAGGCGTTCGGTGCGATCATCGACGCCCGGCGGGTGGCCAAAGTCGAGACCGCCCCGGATGGCCTCACCGTGACCATCGACGACGGATCGACCTCCACGGCGGACTATGTGGTGCTCAGCGAGGGCAAGAACCCGGAGCTCGCCAGGTCCATGGGCCTCGAGTTCGACGGACCGGCGATCGCCACAGACCGCGATCAACGCACTTCAGTGCCCCGGGTCTACGCGGTGGGGCGCTCGACCCGTCCCACCCGCAGCCAGGCGATCATCTCGGCGGGAGCCGGAGCGGCCGCCGCCCTCGACATCCTGGCGCGCGAAGCGGGCAACGACATCCAGGACTGGGACACCCCTCCGAAGGAAGCCTGACGGCTACCGGCTACCCGCTGCCGGCAAGAGCGCGACAGCCGTTCATCTCGGTTCTAACGGGCGACGGGCAACGGGCAACCCTCCTGCTGGAGGCTGGAGGCTGGAGGCTGGAGGCTGGAGGCTGGAGGCTGGAGGCTGGAGGCTTCTTCAGTACATCACCGTCCGCGTCAGGTGATGCGGCCAGGTGGTCGCGTGATATGCGTTCCACAGCCGGAAGTCGATCTCCGGGATCACCAGCCACCGCCCCTCCCCCCGCCGCTCGTTGATGGCCTCGGTCAGGAGGGCGGTCGCGTACAACGAATGGGCCCGGATCTCGATCTCCTCGTCCGAATCGCGCGGGATCATGTCCCCTTCCATGATCCGGGCCTCCAGTTCGTCCGAGTACTCGAGAATCCCCATGACCCGGAGGGCGACCGGCACGATGTAGTCGGCAAACGCCGTCATGTGATCGAGGTCGCGCAGCGCAAAGCCCCTCTCCTCCCCCACCGCCAGGTGCAGCGACCAGAGAGCGAGCTGCGCCAGCTTGTGGATCACCACCGTGCGGCCGTGATAGTCGCTGGCGTCGTCGAACCGAGGAAACTCGGCCACCAAGCGCTCGAGCACCCCATCCCCGTCCGCATACATGACGTCGGGGCACGACCGGATGAACCGGTGGAAGCGTCCGTGGTGGTTGGAGGCGAGGACGGCGCCGACCTGGTGGAGGATCTCGACCCGCTCGTCGAGCATGGGCATCTCGATGTTCCCCTCGAAGATCCTCTCCAGATCGGACCGCCGTACCGAGGCCAGATAACCACCGTCGAGCATCGGCACGCCGTCGGCGAGTGCCCTGTGGATGCAGGCGAACATCGCCTCGCTGTCCGACCAGCGGCGGCCCTGGTACTCGACCTCGAACTTCACCCTCGATTCGAAGTCGGTGAATGCGAAGTCGAGCGAGGCCTTCAACATCGTCGCGTCGATCAGGTCATTGGCGTCGTCGCCCCAATCGAATGGCCCGGCCGGTCCTCCGCGGGGCCTCTCGAACGATTCGAAGGCCATCCAGTCGGCAATCCGCTCGATCGAGGAGGGGGACGTCTGAACGTGGCGAGTCATGCCGACGATGTTCGAGACACTGGCGAGAACCGGGCGCCCCCATGCGGGAAGCGTCTTGCGGGTCATGGCGATGCCTCCGTATCGGCGGGCGGTGGGCGCGTGCCACACTATCCCGCCGAAGCATGACCTCTCCGCAACCCCGTATCGCCGTCGTCGGGTCGACGATGATCGACCTCGTCGCGTATGCCGCTCGGATCCCCGGTCCGGGCGAGACCCTCGTGGGCGACCGTTTCCAGATGGGATTCGGTGGCAAGGGAGCGAACCAGGCGGTGATGGCTCGGATCCTCGGAGCGGACGTATGGATGGTGAACTGCGTCGGCGACGATGTCTACGGCCCGATGACTCTCGAGAATCTCCGAGATCGCGGGGTCGACACGACGTTCGTGCACGAGGTGCCGGGCTCGAGCGGAGTCGCCCTGATCTGGGTCGAGCCCGACGGCACCAACCGGATCATCATCATCCCCGGGGCCAACCACAGCCTCACCAGCGATCAGGCCGTCGAGGCGATCGGAGCCATCTCGCCGGACGTGGTGCTCGGGCAGTTCGAAATCCCCCAGGCGGTCACGACGGCGGCATTCGAAGCCGCCCGATCCCATGGCGCGGTGACGATCCTCAATCCGGCCCCGGCCGCGGTCATCGAGACGGACCTGCTCGGGGAGTCCGACTGGGTCGTGCCGAACGAGGTCGAGTTCGCATTGATGTTCGGCCATGGTGAGCCGACAGAGAACGCGCTCCTGGACGTGGCCACCCGCCTCGATCGGCGCCTTCTGGTGACGCTCGGTTCGGCGGGCAGCGCGCTCGTCGAAGGATCTCAGGTGTACCGGTTCGCGGCACCCCGAGTCATCGCCGTGGACACCACGGGAGCGGGAGATGCCTTCGTGGGAGCCTTCGCCTACGCCCTGGGCGCCGGCCTGGATGAGCATGACGCGATCCGGCTGGCGAGTCTTTGCGCCGTCCAGAGCGTCACCAGGCCCGGCACCCAGTCCTCCTTCCCCTCGCCGTCAGAGGCCTCAGCCCTTCTCGCCGGGCTCGGGATTTGAGGCTCCGCTATCCGGCACGGAAACTTCCCCGCGTCGGCGGCGGCGCCATAGGACGAACCCCGCCACCAGAGCGACCAGCCAGAGAAACGGGACCAGGGCTCCGACCACTACGACGCCCAGCCCGAAGACGCGCTGGAGCGCCTGCCACGACTCGGACACCGCGTCCGTGAAACCGGGAAGCGAGTCGTCGCGGGCGATCTGGAGAGTGGTCTTCTCGATGTCCAGCTCGATCTCCACGCGAAGCGGGCTGCCGAACTCGTCGACCGCCGTCGCGTCCACCACCGGCGCGGTGATCATTCCAGGCCGCGCCTCGACCTCCAGCGCGAAGATGATGCGCCCGCCCGGGGCGAGGCCGGTGAGCGGATCACCCTGGACGACGATGAAGTCGTCGGGATCCGCATCGAGCCCCTGATCGCGCATTTCGATGTCGGCGATCAGCGTGTCTCCGGAGTTCTCGATCTCCAGGCAGAAGGTCAGCCGATCGCCTTCGTCGCCATTCAGCTCGTCGCCACCGGGGCAGCCCGCACCGTCGTCGTGCCCCACGTACACCGTCTGAGTGACGTCGAGCTGGGGTTCGGGCACGTCGGGTTCCGGTTCGCTCAGGACCAGGGTGATGGTGGCGAGGGCGACCTGGTCCCCTAGCGTCCGGAGTTGGCCGCGGAGCACCTCGAGGTCGGTCTCACGCTTGAGGAGCTCGGCCTCCAACTCGATGACATCCTCGATGTCCGCGGCACTTTCGAGGAGGGAGCGCAGACGGGTGACACTGGCTTCGGCGGTTGCGATCCGGCTCTCCAGGTCGACGACGCGCTCCGTGACGTCGTCGGCGAATACGGTCTGGCTGGTCACCCTCCCCAGTCCACCCAATCGACGGAGAGCCTCGGCGAAATTCTCCGGGATGACTTTCAGCGTGAGAATCGACTGTGCGATCGGCTCGGTCGTCGTTTCCTGCCCGAACAGGAACCCCCCGAGGCCGGCGATCGCGGTTTGAGCCTCTTGCGCGGCCGAGAAGACATCGGGCACTTCGACCGCGATATTCGCCGTGAAGATGATCGACCGGCCGAGGTCCTCCGGAGTCAGCCCGCCGCCGATCAGTCCGGCGCCGACACCCCGGTCGTCGTCGGCTGGGACTTCTGCCGACCCCGCGGCGATCGTCGTGCTCACCTCGACCGCGGGCGTGGAGGGCACCCCGACCGCATCGCCTGCTGGGAATGTCGTGACCGCGGAGTCGTCGTCTCCGCACGCCGTCGCGACCAGCCCGGTCACGAGCACCGCCATCATGAATCCGTAGATCCGCCTGACCACACCGTCCCCCGTTCGTCGCGTTCCGCTTCGACGCCGGACGATCAGTATCCGGTTTCCGGCAGGCGCCGTCCAGACCCACTCGTTTCCCGTCGAGATCGGCGCTCGCCGCGAAAACCCGCGGGGTCGACCACCGTCAGTGGCGCGAAGAGATCCCGCAACCCTTTCGCGGCCAGCCTCGACTCTGGGTCAAAGGTCTCCAGAACCCTCGATCGTGAGTCGACCCCAACCCTCGACCCGTGATTGCGGCCGGCGGTCACCGTACGACGAGTTCGGCGAGCAGGCGTTGGCTGGTGGCAGAGATCTCGTCGACCGCACGTTCGAAGGCCTCTTGATTGGCCTTCGAGGGAATGCGAAAACCACTGATCTTCCTCACGAACTGGCGAGCGGCCGCGCTCACCTCGTCCTCCGTGACCCCTTCGGGCCGCCGCAATTGCACGATGCTTCTGCACATTTCTCTCAGTCTCCAGTCGCCGGCGTCAGGTAACCGTCCATCAGATCATGCCCGACCGCCGGTGCGCCAATACACCCCGTCGGCGCGGGTGACCAGACCCTCATCCACCAGATAGCGCCGCAGCGCGGCGTAGTCGGCATGGTACATCTGGAGCATGAAATTGACCTCCCGCTCCGAGTAACGCACCCCCGGTTCGAACTCCATGGCGAGGCGCTCGAGGATGACCAGCCGCTTGCCCCGTCTTTCCGGAATCTGGGTGAGCCGATCCCCGGAAAAGAAGGTCTGCAGGATCCGCACCTCCTCATCGGTCCACGAGCCCTCCATCACCCGGGTGGAGGCGCTCTCGATCTGGGGGCGCGCCAAGGCTATCTCCCACAGTGCCTCCTCGACTAGTTCGCCGTCCACCATCAGCCCAGCGGCCTCGAATGTGGCAACCGCCTTGAGAACGCGCTTTTCCTCCACGCCCAGGGCCTCGGCAAGCCCAGCCGGGTCGATTCGCCCCACCGCGGCGTGGCCGAGCACGGCCAGCCGCACACGATCGACGACGAGGCCGAGAAAGTCGGGCACTTCGGGAACGGCGGGCATTCGCGGAGGCTACCGCCCCCCTCTCAGTTCATGGCTCTTCGGCCGCAGTTCATCAGTCCTCGTCTTCATGACCGCGAACACATACCTGGTCGGCGATCAGCTCCAGTCGGCTGCGCCGACCCTCTTCACCGCTCCAGAAACGCCGCTGAATCGAACCGGCCACCCACACCCGGCATCCGGGAGCGGGCTGAGAGTCGATCAGTTCGTCGGCGGGATCCCACATCGTCACCGGAAGGACATCGACCCGCCGGGTCGGCTCCTCCGATCTGACGGTCACCAGGTAACGGGCGAGGCGAGCGCCGCTCTCGAACTGGCGCACCTCCGGCGGGGCGGCAAGCCGACCGGAGACAACCACGAGGTTGAGGTCCATGAGGTGTCCTATCTGGGAAGTGCGGGCGGGCAACGTATCCTGGGGGTGTGACCGAATCGGGCGATCCCGTCTCTCGAGGGACCCTTCGACGGGTGCCGCCGCTAGCTTCCCGTCCATGCCGACGCCGACGGTCACGCCGCTGGGACACGATCTCTACCTCGTCGACGCGCTCATGCACGACGACACGGAGCGTCTGGCGTGTTACCTATTCGACACCCCCAACCGGGTGTTGATCGAGTGCGGCCCCTCGAGATCGATCCACCACCTCTACGACGCCCTCGAGTCGATCGGGGTCGACGATGTCGCCGCGATGGTGGTGACCCACATCCATCTCGACCACGCCGGGGGGGCCGGCCATTTCGCAGCCCGGTTCCCCAACGCCAGGATCGGGGTCCACCGCGCCGGAGCCCGGCATCTGGTCTCCCCAGAACGCCTCCTCGCCTCGGCGACCCGTATCTACGGCGAGGAGGGAATGGCGGCCTTGTGGGGCCCCATGGAGCCGATAAGCCAGGAACGGCTCCTGGTGCTCGAGGAGGGCACGCGAGTGCCACTCGGTGGCGGGCGGGCGATCGAGGTGATGTACACGCCCGGCCACGCCAAGCACGAGGTGGTCTTTATCGAGGCGGAGACCGGTGGCGCCTTCGTGGGAGATGCGGTCGGGCTCGCCTTCCCCCATGGGCACATGGTGCAGCCGGTGACTCCCCCGCCCGATTTCGACCCCATACTCGTCGAGACGCATCTCCGCCGGCTCGCCGAGCGGAGCCCTGCCTTCCTCGGTTTCGCCCATTTCGGGCCGGACAGGGATCCCCAGGCGTCGTTGGAGCAGGCCGTCGAGCGCCTCTGGGACTGGGTCGGTTGGGTCGAGGCAGCCGGAGACGACGAGGACCTCAGCGGACGCATGCGGGAATGGGTGCTCGAGCGCTATCGGCAAGAGGGTTACGACGAGGCGACGATCGCCGCGTATGACAAGAACACCTTTTGGCCGATGCAAGCGGCCGGGATTCGGCGCTGGCTGGAGTCGAGGGAGATGTGACCGTCCCGTTGCCGGTCCTCCCGGTCCCGGAATCACCCCTCGATGGCGCGCTCGAGCTCGTCGAGGCCGGGGAAACCGGGATCGCTGCCACGGATCGCGTCGAGGAGCTGGCGGGCGGTTCTGCCGTCTCCCAGCCTGGCCGCGGCCCGGGCGGCGACGTACCAAACCCGTAGCTCGCTCTCGCCGGGATCTTCGCCGATCCGCTTCGGGCTGGTGATCTGCCAGGCCTTGCGGTCCTCTCCGCGGTCGAGCAGGAAGGACCCGTAGACCACCCGGGCCTCGTCGAGCGTCTCCCGGTCGCCTCCAAGGTTCTTCATGAGCTTCCAGGCGGCCTCGACGTCGTCGGGCCGCTCCATCGCCCGGAGGACGTCCATCTCCACCGGGAGGTGTGTCGAATCGCCGGTGAGCCGCCGGAAGGTTCGTAACTCGCGCAGCGCTTGATCCCAGCGCCCCATGCGATAGGCGGAGAGGCCGATCAGCTCACGAATCGTCGGGTCCCGCGGCGACAGCTCCTTGGCCTCCTCGGCGGCGTGGAGGGCACGGCCATGCTTGCCGGCGGCGAATGCCCGCGCCGAGGATTGGAGGAGCTCAGTGGCCGTGAGCAGGTTCTTTTTCGGGGTGACCCGGGCGAGCTCCTCTGAGATCCACCGGGGAAGTTCGCCCTCGGGCGACCAAGCCCTCCGCTTGGGCGGCGTGGTCTGGATCGCGGGCTTGCCGTGCCGGTCGGGCTTCTTGTGCCCGTCGCGGTCCGATCCGCGCTGGGACCTGCCCGGCGACTCCGGACGAGCCGCCTGCGGCGGTTTTCGCCGTCCCTCGCTTCGCCCCGAGCCACTTCTCGTGCTCATCACGGCATCGTACCGGGTGCGCCCGCACCCGATCCGTGCATGGTCGCGCCCGAAAACAACAAGAGGGCCGCCCCTTTCGAGACGGCCCTCTTGTCCAAAGTAATCCGGCGGCGACCTACTCTCCCGGGGGCCTACGCCCCAAGTACCATCAGCGCTGGCGGGCTTAACTTCCGTGTTCGGAATGGGAACGGGTGGGTCCCCGCCGCTATCGCCACCGGAAATCTTCGAATGCTCAGCACCCTGAGCACTCCATAGCGAGCACGCACATCTTGTATTCGACTCAAGCCCTCGACCGATTAGTACCGGTCGGCTGAACGCATTGCTGCGCTTACACCTCCGGCCTATCTACCTGATGTTCTGTCAGGGGTCTTAACCGCGAACGGTGGGAGGGCTCATCTTGGGGCCGGCTTCGCACTTAGATGCCTTCAGCGCTTATCCGTGCCGTACGTAGCCAACCAGCCGTGCCCTTGGCAAGACAACTGGCACACCAGAGGTACGTCCATCCCGGTCCTCTCGTACTAGGGATAGCTCCCCTCAAACCTCCTGCGCCTGCGACGGATAGGGACCGACAGTTGTGTTACTCCCGAGCACTGTCTGCTCGGAAGGCCAGGTCATTTCTGCCTGACTCTGCATGTCGCCATGCAGCTCGGACTATCTCTTCACCCGCTCGTAGGCGGGTGTTCGGCATATAGTCTCTGAGGGTTCTGGACGTCTATCGCCCAGCCTTCCCTGCTGATCGTCCGGGTCACCTGAAGGATTGTCACTGCTCGCGGATTCTCTGAACCGTCGAACGAGTACCTCAGGATGCTTCCGGGTGTTCCAGCATATAGCCGAATTTATAGACAGCAGATGTCCACTGTCTCTCGCACATTCGTCCCTCATTACTGAGGGTGCAGACTATCCCTCCCCCCCCTTTCGGGGGGTTGGCGTATTTCGGCCCGCATGGATTTGGTGGTCATGCCACCGGTG
>JAUYIV010000136.1 GCA_030688105.1 Actinomycetota bacterium
CGGTCCCAGGAGGGAATGAGGGGGTCCGGGGGGATGGCATGCCAATCCTTGGAGGCCGGGTTGAACGACATGTCCGGTGCGACATCCCGGTCCGGATCCTCGAGCCAGAGGTCGGGGTCTCCCTCGGGGTCTTGGTTCTTGACCAGGGCCACTTTGTCACCGGCCTCGACGAGCGTGCCGTTCCTGGTCGCTGGCGGAGGCAGATGCTCCCACCGGTCGTCGGCAGGGTGGTATGCGAGGAAAGTCTCCGGCTGGCCTCCGACCAGGATGTAGATGACACCGTCATGAACCACTCCCGGCCCGGCGGCCGTGAGTGGAACGGGTGCCGGGGCGATCTGCCGCCAGGTGCCCGTGTCAGGGTCGAATGCCGCTCCGTCGGCGAGGACCGACAGGTAGCCGGGGACGCAGAGGGCGGCCGACCGGAATGCTGAGAAGCCGCTCGCCGAAGCGCCCTCGCGCGTCGGGAGGCACGGGTCGTCGTCGATGCCCCCGACGATCACGAGTTCTTCTCCCGTCCAGAAGCCGAGGGCGCCTTCCCGCGGCGATAGCGGTCCCGGCGGGATGGGTCGCCACACGCCGGTCTCAATGAGCACCGTCGTCACGGTCGTCGTGGTCGTGGCCGTGGCTCGCGTAGTCGTGGGAGCCGCCGTGGAACTGGTCGAAGTGAGTACGGTCGCTGTGGTTGTCGCCGAGGTCGCAGAGGTGCACGCGCCGACCAGGGCGATTGTGAGGATCCCTGTGAGTCTGCCAGGACGCACCAGATGATCGTACGAGCATCGCCCGTCTAGGGACCGGGTCCAATGGCCTCAGCGGAGCACGATTTCTTGTCGTACCCGGGTCGTACGTTGTCTGAATGACCGCGATGTTGGATTGGCCTGGGGCCGGTCTCGAACACGAAGAGTTCTTCTTCAGCTGGAGGCGTACGTGGCTAGGTTGGGCGCCTAGGGGCATTTGGGACCGTCGGCCGTCAAGCTGTCGCAACGCCGTGTTCATGCCACCATCTCGGCGAGATGAGCGCCGACGACGGATTCACGCTCGGCTCGTTCGCGGTCATCCTCGACGCCGACGATCGGGTCCTGGTGTCGCACCGAAACGACCTCGACCTCTGGAATCTGCCCGGCGGGCGCGTGCAACCTGGTGAGCTTCCCGATGCTGCCGTGATCCGCGAAGTGAGAGAGGAGACGGGGCTCGAAGTGGAGGTGGTGTGTCTCACCGGGGTCTATGGGCAGGCCGAGGGCCAAGCCGATCTCGTATTCGCGTTCGAGTGCCGCGTCCCCGGCAGGGAGATTGCGGCGACGGATGAGGCAGATCGCCACGAGTGGTTCGCTGTCGATGAACTTCCGGTCAACACGGTTCCGAAGCAGGTCGCCCGAATTCGGGATGCTTTGCTCCGCAGACCGGAGCCCATCTTTCGGACATTGAGCGAGTCATCCGGCCGGGAGTGGCTCCGGTTGCTCGATGAAGCGGCAAGTGCAGTAGGCGACTCTCGGTCGAACGAACCTCCCTACGCTACGCGCATGACCTCTGACCCGATGAGCGACGCCACCCACGAGGACGAGCGCCGGCAGGCGGGCGATGACGCCGAGCGCAAGCAACGCCAGGAGAGCCTCGAGGCCGAACAGCTCCGCAAGAGCGAAAACGAGCAAGCCGAGCAGCGTCGCACTCGAGAGCACGAAGACGCCGAGAAGCAACGTGGCAATCCGGCCTAGAGGGTCCTCGCGCATTGGACTCCTGGGCGCTCCTGGGACCGGGATCCGTGCCCGGGATCCGATGAACGGCGCGGGAATGACGCCCGCGACCCGCTGATACCGTCCGATTGTGACCCTCGACGTGCCTCCGAGTCTCGATCATCTGCGTCGGCTCGAGGAGGGCCAGGCCTGGCTAGACGCGCTGCCGCGTCTCATGACGGAATGCGCCGAGCAATGGTCCCTCGAGATCGGGCCCCCTTATCCGGGCTCATACGTGTCGCTGGCGGCCCCGGTCGAACGGCGCGGCGGCGAGCTTGCGGTCCTCAAGATCCAGTACCCGCACCGCGAGAGCGAGCACGAGGCCGAGGCGCTGCGGGTGTGGGACGGCGACGGGGCGGTCCGGCTTCTCGACAGCGACTCGATGAGGCATGCCCTCCTGATCGAGCGCTGTACCCCCGGAACCCGCCTCCGCCACGAGGACCCGGAGCGGGCCCTCGGCGTGCTCGTCGGCCTGTTGCCGCGGCTCTGGAAGCCGGCGGGGGAGCCGTTCACGCCGCTAGCAGCGGAAGCAGCCGGGTGGGCCGTTGGGCTGCGGGATCAATGGGAGAGAGCGGGCCGCCCGTTCGCGGAGCGGATGGTCGATGCCGCCGTCGAGATCCTCAGCGGTCTCGCCGCAACTCCCGCCGAAGCGATCCTGCTCCACCAGGACCTCCACGCCGACAACGTCCTGAGAGCCGAGCGGGAGCCCTGGCTCGTCATCGACCCAAAGCCCCTGGCCGGGGATCGGGCGTTTTCTGCGGCCCCGATCGTGCGCTCGTACGAGCTGGGGCACAGCCGCGATGCCGTGCTCGGGCGTCTCGACCGGATCACCTCGGAGCTCGGCCTCGATCGCGAGCGCGCCCGCGGCTGGGCCATGGGGCAGACCCTGGCTTGGGCGTTCGAGGGCGATTCGGCGTTGCCGCAACACGTCGAGACCGCCCGGTGGCTGCTCGACGTGTGAGGTCAGGGCTGGAACGGCACCGGCATCAACTGGTAGACGTCGATCGCGAAGTTGCCGGACCCCTCACTCAGGTAGGGGTGCCCATCGGCCAGCGCCGCGGCGGCCTCGAGGTCGGGGGCTTCGACAATCGAGTAGCCGGAGGCCGCGACGGCGGGCCCTGTGCCGCCATCGTCGATCACCGAGGTTCCGGGACCGAAGGGCGCCCCGACGTCGACCAGGGCGGGCCCGACCCTCTCCATCCATAACCCCCACTTGGCCATGATCGCCGCGACCTCGCCTTCGGGCATCGCGGACACGTCGGTCGCCTCGCCCTTGTACACCATCATGAATCGCGGCATCTGGCTCCTAAGTCGGAAACCAGCAGCCTACGTGACTCGTGTGACCTCACTCGTCCCGTGCCAGCGTGAGCGAGAACAGCCAGACCGCCGGGTCGCCCACCGGCCTGGTGCCGTCGCTGCCGGCGGCGACCAGGCCGGGGCCGCCCAAGACCACGGCGTTCATCCAGCGATGGCCGGCCTCTTGCAGCGCCGGGTCATGGACGCGGGCCCACGCCGTGCCGTCTGCCGACCGCCACACCGCCGGCACCCGGTTTCCGAGCGGCTCGGTGTCGTAGCCGACGGCGATGATCCCTTCCGGGCCGTGGATCATCGCCGAGATTCGTTGGACCCTCGGTCTATCGAAGATGGGCTCGTCGATCAGCTTCCAGGTGATCCCATCGGGGGACACCCAAACCGCGAGGTCGTTGTCGGCCCCGGGATGGCCGAGGATGTGGGTACCCGCGGCCACGAAGCCCTCCGGCCCGGCGACAACGACGCTGATGAATTGCCACCCCGGTCCGCCGAATACCGGGTCGTCGACCAGCGACCACGACTCGCCGTCGTCCGAGACCCATACCCGGGCGTCCAGGTTGTAGAGCCCGAAGTCGTTGGGCTCGTATTGGGTCCCGGCGGCGACCAGTCCACCGGGGCCCATTGCGAGAGAGCTGATCCTCTGCTTCCCGAAGCCGCCGAGAGCCGGGTCGAAGATCCGGCGCCATTTTTGGCCGTCGCTGGACACCCAGACCGCTGCGTCCACCGCGGTGCCGACGGCGTCGTAACCGGCGGCGACGAGCCCGGCACCGGTGTCGATGATCGCATGGATCTCCTGATCGCCCGGGGCGTCGAAGGCCTCCTCGGCGACCCGATCCCATGCGAGGCCGTCGGCGGACACCCAGACGGCACCATCGAGGTCGCCACT
>JAUYIV010000144.1 GCA_030688105.1 Actinomycetota bacterium
CCCTGGAGACGGTGGGAATCGCCATGTTGTCGATCCACAGCGTCGCCCCCTCCTCGGGCAGGACGTAGACGAAGTTGTCGGGGTCGTCGGCCTCGCCGATCGCCACGATCATGTTGCCCGAGTATCCGTGCGCCACCGCGACTTCGCCGTTCACCAGGTTCTCGTCGTACTGGTCCGAGTCGAACGTCGTGATGTATGCCTTGGCGTCCCTGATCAGCTGGGTCGCCTCCTCGAGATGAGCGAGGTCGATGTCGTTGAGCGAATACCCGAGGTACTCGAGAGCGGCACCCATCGTCTCCCGCGGGTCGTTGAGTAGCGAGACGCCCCCGGCAAAGTGCTGGGTGATCTCGGGATCGAACACCAGAGCCCAGCTCTCGACGAAGTACTCGCCGACGGCCTCGAGGTTCACACCCAGCCCGGTGGTGCCGTACTGGTAGGCGACCGAGAAGTCGCCGTTGGGGTCGTACGGCTGGGTACGGAACTCCTCGGAGAGGTTCTCGTAGTTGGCGAGGGCGTCCTTGTCGAGCCGATGGAGCAAGCCCTCATCGATCATGATCTTGATCATGTAGTCCGACGGCACGACCAGGTCGTACGCAACGCCGGCCTGCAACTGGGCGAGCATCGCCTCGTTCGACTCGTAGAACGACTCCACGACGTCGACGCCGTACTCCATCTCGAAGGCTGTGATCAGATCCGGATCGATGTACTCCGACCAATTGTAGAAGTTGAGGTTCCCGTCGGTCTCGCCCACCTCACAATCAACCGTGGCCGCGCCCTCCGTGGTCGTCGTTACCTCGGCCGCCGTCGTCGTGACCGCGGCCGTGGTCGTCGGCGTGGTTCCTCCCGTGTCGTCGTCGCCGCAGGCGGCCATGACGAGCATCAGCGCCCCCAGCAGTGCGACGGCCTTCCTACTCCATCTCATAGAACCCTCTCCCCCAATAGACACGGCATCGATCATTCTCGATCGTCACCAAGGGCTGTGACTCTACTTCGCGAACTTCGCTGGAATCCGAGCGAGATCGCCACCAGGAGCATCGAGGCGACCAGCATCAGCGTGCTGACGGCGTTGATGAGCGGGGTGACCCCGCGCCGCACCAGGCCGAACACGTAGACGGGAAGGGTGGTGGCGCCCGGACCGGCCACGAAGCTGGTGATGACGACGTCATCGAGCGAAAGCGTGAGGGCGAGCAGGGCGCCGCCGGCCACCCCGGGGGCGATCAGCGGCAGAGTGACCCGCCGGAAGGTCTGCCACCTGGTGGCATAGAGATCCGCCGCAGCCTCCTCGAGCCCGGGATCCATCTGGCCGAGGCGGGCCCGAACCACGACCGCGACGAAGGAGATGTTGAAGGCGATGTGGCTGAGCGAGATCGTTCCGATGCCGAACGACGGCCGCCATCCGATCGCGGCGTCCAGCCACTGGAACCCCTGAGCGAAGAAGAGGAGCAGCATCACCGCCATGGTGACGTCGGGAATGATGATCGGGAGATACACCAGGCCATCGAAGGCGCGTTGCCCGCGGTAGCGGAACCGCTCCAGCGACAGGGCGGTCATCGTGCCGAGGATCGTCGAAACGACGGTCGAGACGAAGGCCACGATCAGCGAGACCTTGATCGCGCTCAGAACGGCATCGTTGGAGAGCACGTCCCGATACCACCGCAACGAAGGCTCCGTCCAGATGCCCACGTTGTTGTTGGCGTTGAACGAGAAGACGATGAGCACGAGGATCGGGGCATAGAAGAAGGCATAGACCACCCACGCATTCGCCGCCAGCAGGCGCTCGGTGGGGCTCTTCGGCCTGACCCCGGCGAGGTTCATACGTTCCTCGCTCCCGTTCGGAAGTAGACGATGGTGCCGGCGAGCATCACGACCATGATCCCGAAGGACAACGCCGATCCGAACGGCTGGTTACGCGCCGCGAGGAACTGGCTGACGATGTAGTCCCCCATCAAGGTCGTCCGTGCCCCGCCGAGGATCGCAGGCGTGACGTAGGCGCCGAGAGCGGGGATGAACACCAGGATCGATCCCGCGATCACCCCGGGACGCGACAGCGGCCAGGTGACCTTCCGAAAGGCGGTCCAGCCGGTGGCATAGAGATCCCGTGCAGCCTCGACCAGGCTCCAGTCCATCCGCTCCAACGCGGCGTACAGCGGAAGGACCATGAAGGGCAGGAACCCGTAGACGAGGCCGATCAGCACCGCCGTGTTGGTGAACAGGAGGCGTATCGGCTCTCCGCCGAGCGCCTGCGAGAGCTGGGAGATCGGTCCCTCGCTGCCGAGCAGCACCTTCCACGCATAGGTCCGGACCAGGAAGTTCGACCAGAACGGCAGCATCACCATCACGAGGAGAACGTTGCGCAGCCGCGGGCCCCGCGTGGCGATGTAGTAGGCGAAGGGGTAGGAGACGAGCAGGCAGATGACCGTGGTCGCCAGGGCAAGCAGCAGCGACCTGCGGAAGATCTCGAAGACGAGCGGGTCGAACAGCCGCCGATAGGCGTCGAGGTTCCAGTCGGCCAGCCGGGTGCGCCCCGTCGAGCTGCGCGTCGCGAACGAGTAGACGAACACGATCCCCAGGGGCATCGCGAAGAAGACGACCAGGTACGCCCACGCCGGCAGGGCGATGAGCACCCCTCGCCTCGATTCGGCCTTCCGCGCCGCCTTCTCCAGCTCGGGGCGAGCAGCTTCGACGACGGGCGTGGCGGTCAAGTCGCCACGACGGTGGTCGCCGCCGGATCCCATGCCACCACCACCGGGTCGCCGGCGGCGTGCAGCTCGACGCCGGGCCGGTTCTCCTCCTTGACCTCGAACGCCCCGCCCGGCGTGTCGACCTCGTAGTAGAAGACGTCGCCGTAGTAGATGCGCCTCGACACCGATCCCTCCACCCGATTCAGGCCCTCCGGGACGTGCTCGTCGAGGCCGTAGAGCTCGAGGCGCTCGGGGCGGACCGCCACCGTGACCTGCTCCCCGGCGCCGGCTCCCGCCGCGGCTTTGATGACCTGGCCGCCCAAGAGCCGGACCGAGTGGTGGTCGACGACCGTTGCCGGCAGCAGGTTGATCTCGCCGATGAAGTCGGCCACGAACCGCGAGGCAGGGTGCTCGTAGATCTGCTGCGGCTCCCCGACCTGGAGCAGCCGGCCCTCGTTCATCACTCCGATCCGGTCGCTCATGGTGAGCGCCTCCTCCTGATCGTGGGTGACGTATATGAACGTGATCCCGACCCGCTCCTGAAGGACCTTGAGCTCGACCTGCATCGCCTGACGCAGCTTCAGGTCGAGAGCGCCGAGCGGTTCGTCGAGCAGCAGCACCTCCGGCTCGTTGACGAGTGCCCGCGCCAGCGCCACCCGCTGCTGCTGACCCCCAGAGAGCTGCTTCGAGGAGGCATCGGCGCGATGGCTCAGCTGCACCATGTCGAGCGCCCGCTTGACCCGCGAGGCGGTCTCGGTCGCCCCGACCTTCTTCATATGGAGCCCGAAAGCCACGTTCTCGGCCACATTCATGTGGGGGAACAAGGCGTATGACTGGAACACGGTGTTGACCGGGCGCATGTTGGGCGGCTGCAGCCCCATCTCCACTCCCTGGATCCGAAGCGAGCCCTCGGTGGGGAATTCGAACCCGGCGATCATCCGCAGGGTGGTCGTCTTGCCGCACCCGCTGGGGCCGAGGAGGGAGAAGAACTCCCCGTCGGTGATCGCCAGATTCATGTCGCTCACGGCGTGGACGTCACCGAACGCCTTCGACACGCCCTCGAGCTCCACCGCCGCGCTCACCGCGACACCTCGTTCGATCGGAGGCTGTGGATGCTACGCAAGGCCCCTCGAGCCCGTCACGTCCCTGGCGAACTCCTCGAAGACCCCGACATACAGCTCGAGCTCCTCGTCGGTGTGGGCCACCGAAAGGGTCCACTGCTCGTCGCCGCCCGGCGTCATGAAGACCCCGGAGGTCATGTGATAGAGCCAGGCCAGGTAGTTGAGGTCCTCGTGGAAGTGCTCGAGATAGGACCGGTAATCGATCACCCGATCCGAGGCGAACATCACACATCCCTTGCTCGACATCCCGACCGCGTAGGCGGGCAGCCCGTACCGGTCGCAGACGTCCTGACACGCGGCAAGCAGCGTGTCGCCGGCATCTTCGAGCCGCTCGTAGGCGGCACCATCGAGCACCTTGGTAAGGGCGGCTTCGGCGGCGGCCATCGTCAGGGGGTTGCCGTTGAACGTCCCCACCTGGGTCACCGAGCCCGACGAGATCTGGGCCATCACCTCCTCGGTTCCGAGAACGGCCCCGATGGGGGTCCCTCCCCCGGTGGCCTTCGCCAGCGCGACGATGTCGGGGGTGACGCCGAAGCGCTCGGTGACGCCCCCGGCGGCAATCGTCGCCCCGGTCTTCACCTCGTCGAAGACCAACACCACCCCGTGCTTCGCCGTGATCTCCCGGACCGCCTCGAGGTATCCCGGGACCGGGGGCACCACCCCGATGTTGAGCATCACCGGCTCGATGATCATGGTGCCGACCCCGGGGTTGGCCGTCAGCGCGGCGTCGAGCGCGTCGGGGTCGTTGAACGGGACGACGGTTACCAGGTCGATCACCGCCTGCGGCACTCCGGCGCTTTGCGGCACCCGGTTGGGGGCTTCCCGAGGACCGATCTCTGCAGCATCGGGATGCACCGAGACCATCACCGAGTCGTGGTGGCCGTGATACGAGCCCTCGATCTTGACGATCCCGTCACGACCGGTGAACCCCCGGCCGAGCCGGATGGCGTCGAGCGTCGCCTCCGTCCCCGAGTTCGAGAAGCGCACCTTTGGCAGACCGAATCGCCTCGACAATTCGGCGGCCACCCTGACGGCGCACTCGTTCGGTGCGGCGAAGTGGGTGCCCCTGGCGGCGGCTTCCGAGATCGCCTCGACGATCGCCGGATGGGCATGACCGGTAACCATGACGCCGAAGCCGTTGTGGAAGTCGACGTATTCGTTGCCGTCCAGGTCCCAGACGTGCGAGCCCTTGCCGCGGTCGACGTAGATCGGGTGCGGGGGCTGGTCCTGAAACGAGGAGGGCACGCCGGCCGGGAGGACCCTGCGGGCCTCGCCGAGGAACTCCTTCGACTTGGCGGTCTGGGCGGCGAGCTGGGCGAGCTTGGCGTCCCTCAGCTCCTCGATCCGGGCCGGGGAGATGGCGGCGGTCATTGCTTGATGAGGACGTGCTTGCTGATCGTGTAGTCGAGCACCGCCTCCTCCGACATGTCCTTCCCGAAGCCCGACTGCTTGAAGCCCCCGTGGGGGAACTCCGACGTGATGGGGAGGTGGTCGTTGATCCACACCGTCCCGAATTCGAGATCACGGGCGAGGCGCATCGCCCGTCCGACGTCCTTGGTCCACACCGAGGCCGCCAACCCATACCGCACGTCGTTGCTGTACTCGATCGCCTGCTCCTCCGAGTCGATCGGCAGGACCACCAGCACCGGCCCGAATACCTCGTCCTGCACGATCTCCGATCGTTGATCGGCGCCGGTGATCACGGTCGGCTCGAAGTAGTAGCCCTTGTCGAGCCCGGCGGGGGTCCCTCCGCCGACGACGACCTTGGCGCCGTCGGCCCGAGCCCGGTCCACGAAGCCGCTCACCCGCTCGAGCTGACGCGCCGAGATCAAGGGCCCCATCGACACGTCGGCGTCGTAGGGGCCGCCCACCTTGACCGCACCCATCTCGCCGGCGATGGCGTCGACCGCATCGGCGTACCGGCTCCGATCCACGTACACACGGGTCGCCGCAGTGCAGTCCTGGCCGGAGTTGAAGGTGGCGCCGACCGTCGCCCCCGAAGCCACGGCCGCGATGTCGGCATCGTCGAACACCAGGAGCGGCGCCTTGCCGCCCAGCTCGAGGTGCACCCGCTTGAGCGTCTCGGCCGCGGTCGCCATCACCCGCTTGCCGGCCGGGGTGGAGCCGGTGAGGGAGACCATGCGGACGTCGGGATGCTCCACGATCGCCTGGCCCACGTCATTGCCACCCGTCACCACGTTGAAGACACCATCCGGGATCCCGGCTTCCTTCGAGAGCTCCGCGAGCATGAGCGTGGTGCGGGGGGTGGTCGGCGCCGGCTTGAGGACCACCGTGCAACCGGCCGCCAGCGCCGGGCCGATCTTCCACACCGCCATGTTGAGCGGGTAGTTCCAGGGGGTGATCTGGCCGACCACGCCGACCGGCTCGCGCCGCAGCATCGACGTGTACCCCTTGAGGAAGTCGCCGGCGGCGGTGCCCGCCCAGCTGCGGGCCGCGGCGGCGAAGAACTTCATGTTGTCGACCGAGAACGCCACGTCGTTCTCCAGGCTCATCGACTGGTAAGGCTTGCCGGTGTCCTCGCTCTCGATCCGGGCGAAGTCCTCGGCCCGCTCCTGAAGGAGAGTGGCGAGCCGGTGGAGGGCATCGGACCTTTCGGCGGGAGCCGCCTTCGACCAGCGGCCGTCGTAGAACGCGGCCTTGGCCGCCCGGACCGCACGATCGACGTCGCCTGGCGACGACTCGACGACTTCATCGACGATCTCGCCGTTCGACGGGTTTTCGACCTCGGTGACCCCGCCGCCTTCGCTGTCCGCCCATCCGCCGTCGATCCACAGACGCCAGCCCACTGCAACCCTTTCCCCAGGAAGCCTGGAACGCTACTGCGCCTGAGAGTCGCCTGTCCCGACGTCGATGACGAGCGTCTGCAGATCGGTGAACTCCTCGATGCGGCCCCGGCCCCACCCGGTGTCGGTCCCGGCGGCGCCGCCGAACGGCTGGAAGGTCTCCCAGAAATCCGTGGAGTCGTTGACGACCACGGTGCCGGAGCGGATCCGGTCGGCGTACCAGAACGCCTTCTGCAGCGAATCGGTGAACACCGCTGCCTGAAGGCCGAGCCGGGTGCGATTGGCCATCGCCGCCGCCTCGGCGTCGTCGGAGGCGGTGAGGATGGGGAGAACGGGTCCAAAGGACTCCTCCTGGGAGAGGAGGCTCTCCTCGGGGACCCGGTCGACCACCGTGAAGTCGTAATACAGGGCGGTCGGGAAGCCCGCGGCCCTCCCCCCTCCCCGGAGCACCTCCGCCCCCCGATCGGTGGCATCGGCGAGGTGGCGGTCCATCTTCTGCGCAGTCGGCTCGTTGTTGAGCGGGCCCATGGTCGTGCCTTCGTCAAAGGGGTCGCCCAGCCGCACCACGTCCGAGGCCTCGAGCGCGGCTTCGACGAACTCGTCGTGGACGGCATCGAGGACGATCACGCGCTCGGTGGCGCAGCACACCTGGCCGGCGTTGTAGTAGGCCCCGTAGACGGCCGCGACAGCCGCCGCGGCGATGTCGGCGTCATCGGCCACGATCGTCGGCCCGTTGCCCGACATCTCCATGATCGATCGCTTGATCCCCATGCGGGAGATGATCTTCCGGCCGGTCTCGGTCGAACCGGTGAACCCGATCGCGTCGATGCCGGCGTGGGTGACGAGGGCGTCGCCGACCGCGCCGCCACCGGGGATGACCGAAACCAGCCCCTTGGGCACCCCGGCGGCATCGAAGGCCTCCGCCAGTTTGAGCAACGCCAGCGACGTGAACTCGGGCGGCTTGGCGATCACGGCGTTGCCGGCGGCGAGCCCGGGCCCGATGTACTCGAGCGGGATAGTCACCGGGAAGTTCCACGGCGTGATCGCCGCCCAGACTCCGACCGGTCGCCGGAACGTGAACATCCGCTTGCTGCGGTCCGTGGTGGGGATGACCTCGCCCCCGAGGCGCTTGATGTCCTCGGCGGCGTTGATGAAGTACTGGTTCGCCTCCTGGATGTCCTCGAGGGACTCGGCGTGGTACGGCTTCCCCTGCTCGAGCGTCTGGATCCGGGCGACCTCCTCGACGATCTCGTCGATCGCGCCGGCGATCCGGTGGCACAGGTCGGCTCGTTCGAAGGGGGACCAATGCCTGAAGTCGTCTTGGGCGGCACGGGCTGCGGCCACCGCCCGGTCGATATCCCCGGCGGAGGCGATGGGGACCGTGGCGAGATGCTCCCCGGTCACCGGGCTGACCAGCTCGTGGGCGGTATCCCCGGTGCCTTCGGTCCACTCGCCGGCGATGTAGATCTTGGCCAGCTCGGCCATCGCCTCCTCCAGGTCCGATCCAACGGACGCTACCAGCGACCGGTGACGCCCTTACACTCCCGGTCCGCGAGAGAAGCCGATCACCATGGGCCTGCAGGGTCCGAAGACAGCCGAGTGGTATCGAAGGGCCGACGCCGCCCTGGTCAACGGCGTGTCCAGCGGGTTCCGCTACTGGGGCCCCGACGACACCTTTGTCATCCAGCGAGGCGACGGCGCCCACGTCGAGGACATGGACGGCAACCGCTACATCGACTACCAGCTCGGATTCGGGCCGGTGATCCTCGGCCACGCCCACCCGGCGGTGTCGTCCGCCGTTGCCGAGGCCGCCGCCTCGGGGACGACGTTCGCCATGACCTCGGCTCGCGAGGTCGAGGCCGCCGAGCTCTTCAAGCAGGCGGTTACCTGGGTGGACCGGCTCCGGTTCACCAACACCGGCACCGAGGCGACCATGCACGCCATCCGGTTGGCGCGCGCGGTGACCGGCCGGGAGCTCATGCTCAAGTTCGAGGGCTCATATCACGGGGCGCACGACTATGTGCTCTTCTCCACGGCCGGCTCCCCCGCCGGGACGATGGGCTCGCGCCGTAGCCCGGTTCCGTACCAGACCTCGTCGGGCATCCCGGAGGCGATCCGATCCCTGGTCAGGACGCTTCCCTTCAACGACCTCGACGCGGTCGAGAGACTCTTGGCCCGCGACGGCCATCGCATCGCCTGCGTGCTCGTCGAGCCGGTGATGGGGAACTTCTTCGGTCTGATGCCGCACGACGGATACCTCGAGGGGCTTCGCCGCCTCTGCGACGACCACGGGGTGGTCCTGATCTTCGACGAGGTGAAGACCGGATTCCGGATCGCCCTCGGCGGCGCCCAGGAGTGGTTCGGCGTCACCCCCGACCTGGCGACTTTCGCCAAATCGATGGGCAACGGGTTCCCGGTGGCCGCGGTGGCCGGCCGCGAGCACGTGGTCGGGGCCTGGGCCGATGGGGGGGTGATGCAGGCAGGCACCTATTCGGGCAACGGGTTGTCCGCGGCCGCCACCGCCGCCACGATCCGGGAGTTGCTGAGCGGCGAGCCACTCGCCGCGGTCGATCGCGCCGGCAAAGCCCTGATGGAGGGGATTCGGGGCATATGCGCCGAGAAGGGGGTTCCCACCCAAGTGCTGGGCACCCCGTCGATGTTCGGCATCTTCTTCGGCGACGAGGCGCCCCGCGACTTCAGGGACGCCGGGGGGCACGACGAGGAGCTCTACTCGAAGGTGGTGATGGGCATGATCTCCCGCGGGGTGCTCCCCTGCGACGACGCTCGGGAGCCGTGGTTCATCTCGGCAGCCCACGGCGACGCCGAGGTGGAGCAGTCGCTCACCGCGTTCGACGAGGCCTTGGGAGAAGCGCTGGGCTAGGCGTACGAGCGTCGTAGGCTCTCGTGGTCATGGCCCCGGCCGATTCGCTCACCCCCGCCGCCTCAGCCCTCGCCGACTTCGAGGCCGCCCTGGCGAAGCTCGACGCCGGATGCTGCGACCCGGGCCGGAGCCCCCGCATGAAGGCATTGGCGGCGGCGCTGGCCGAGGCGCGCCGCGCCGTCCAGGGCATCGCAAGCGATCCGGGCGCCGCCCCTGCTGCGATCGCCCGCCTCGAGGAGATGGGTGCCCAGATCGGCCGGCTCCAGGTGGGCTGCTGCACCGAAGCCCGAATGCCTCTCTATGCCCGCATGCTCGAAGACCTCACCGACACCCAGCTCGCCATCAGCCGGGCCGTCGGAACCGCCCACTAGGCGGCTTCACGCGCTGCCGACAGAGCCGCCGAGTTCTCGGATCGACGGTGACGACGACCACACCTCGCCGGAATGGGGGCGGCGCCAATGCTGTTACCCTGCGGGGGCCGCACCGGTTGGAGGCCAAGCGCACGTCGCTTCTCCGGTGACAAACGGCTCAGCTTGTCCCCCGGCTCGATCGCCTCTTCGGCCGACCCTCGACCTCGCTCGCATCGATGCGGCGCGGCCGGGCAGAGCTCGGCACATCCAATCGAATTCCCCATTACGGGGGCCAGGAGACAAACTCATGTCCACCACGTTCGCCCACCTCGGGCTCCCCGAACCGCTCGTTCGCGCCCTGACGAAGGGCGGCATCGTCGAGCCCTTTCCGGTGCAGACCGCCACGATCCCCGACGCCATGGAGGGCCGGGACGTCTCGGGCATGGCGCCCACCGGCTCGGGCAAGACCCTGGCCTTCGGGCTGCCGATACTGGCCCGCGTCCCGCGGGCCGGAAAGCATCGCCCCCGCGCCCTCATCCTCGCCCCGACCCGTGAGCTCGCCGAGCAGATAAAGCGCGAGCTGGCACCGCTGGCCGGGGTGGCCGCCCGGAGTGTCTTCGCCGTCTACGGCGGTGTCGGCTATGGGCCGCAGAAGAATGCCCTGAGAAGGGGTGTCGACGTCCTGGTGGCCACCCCCGGGCGCCTCGAGGACCTGATGGAGCAGCGCTCCATCGACCTGAGCGAGGTCGAGATAGTGGTGGTCGACGAGGCCGACCGCATGGCCGACATGGGCTTTCTCCCCGCGGTTCGCCGCATCCTCGACCGGACTGCGCCCACCCGCCAGACCATGCTGTTCTCGGCGACGCTCGACGGTGACGTCGCCGTTCTCAGCCGCCACTATCAGCGTGACCCGGTTCGCCACGAGACCGGGACCGTCGAGCCCGACACGATCGACGCCCGGCACCACTTCTGGCTCGTGGAGCCCCACGATCGGGTCCGCCATGTCGCCGACGTCGTCGCCGCCATGGGGCGCTCGATCGTGTTCACCCGCACCCGGCATGGCGCCGACCGCCTCGCCAAGCAGATGGACAAGCTCGGCGTCGCCGCCGTCGCCCTTCACGGGGGTCGCTCGCAGAACCAGCGCAACGCCGCCCTCTCGATGTTTGCGTCGGGTCGGGTGAAGGCTCTCATCGCAACAGACGTCGCCGCCCGCGGAATCCATGTCGAGGCGGTGGCCTCGGTCGTCCATTTCGATCTGCCCCCCGACGCCAAGGACTACCTGCACCGTTCCGGACGCACCGCCCGGGCGGGCGCCACCGGGACCATCGTGAGCATGGTGAGCCGCGATCAGCAACGCGCCGCCCGCCGCATCCAGCAGGACCTCGGTCTCAGCGCGCCGATCGACCCTCCCCGCCTCGAGTCCCTGCACGACGGCGGCCACGCGGTGGGAGCCCTGTCGGAGAAGCGGCCGCGGCGCGATCTCGACGCCCCCGACTCCACGGCCGGGCGCGCCTACCATCGGGTGGCGGGGGCGGAGAGCCTCTATGTCGCCAATCTCCCGTGGGGTACGACGGATCAGGACCTGGCCACCCTCTTCGGGCGCCACGGCAAGGTCCACCAGACCACGATCATCACCGATCGGCGGACCGGGCGCTCGCGCGGCTTCGCCTTCGTCGACATGCACGCCGGGGACGCCCACGGTGCCGTCGAGGCACTGCACGGCTCGAGCATGGACGGCCGTGACCTCACGGTCCGGGTCGCCCGTCCCCGCCGCCGCTACGGCTGAGGGACCGCGGTCCAGCCAGTGACCGATTCTCCCTTCCGCAATGTCGCCCTGATTGCGCACGTCGACCACGGCAAGACAACGCTCGTCGACGCCATGCTCGGAGCCACCGGCGTGTTCTCCGCGCATGAGACCAGGGTGGACCGCGTGATGGATTCGAGCGACCAGGAGCGCGAACGCGGCATCACGATCCTTGCCAAGGCCGCTTCGGTGGAGTGGAAGGGCACGAAGATCAACCTGGTCGACACGCCGGGTCATGCCGATTTCGGGGGCGAGGTCGAGCGGGCCCTGGCGATGGTGGACGGGGTGCTGCTGCTGGTGGATGCCGCCGAAGGCCCCATGCCCCAGACCCGCTACGTGCTCTCGAAGGCGCTGGCGGCCCACCTCCCGGCGGTCGTCGTCATCAACAAGGTCGACCGCAGTGCGGCGCGCCTCGATGCCGTCGTCGACGAGGTCTATCAGTTGTTCCTCGACCTCGACGCCACCGACGAGAACATCGAGTTTCCCATCATCTCGACCATCGCCCGCTTCGGACGAGCGATGGCCGGCGTCGGCGTGCCCGCGGCGGATGCCGGCCTCGACCCTCTCCTCGACGCCATCGTGGACTCGATCCCCGGCCCTTCCGGTGATCCGGACGCACCGCTCCAGGCACTCGTGACGAACCTCGACGCCTCCGACTACCTGGGTCGCCTGGCGATCGGGCGTGTTGTGCAGGGGACGCTGCGCCGCGGCGATCAGGTGGCCCTGTGCCACTCGAACATCGAGGAACCGCCGTTGCGGAGGCGGCTCACCCAGCTGCTCGGCTTCGATGGCCTCGGCCGGGTAGAGGTCGAGGAACGCCGCGCCGGCGACCTATTCGTCATCGCCGGCTTCCCGGAGGTCGAGATCGGCGACACGCTCGCCGACCCCGCACATCCGGTGCCCCTGCCCCGCCTCGAGGTCGACGAGCCGGTGCTGCGGATGACCTTCGGGGTGAACACCTCACCGCTGTCGGGCCGCGAGGGCAAACTCCTCACCTCGCGCCAGATCCGGGAGCGGCTCGAACGCGAGGTCCTCGGCAATGTGTCGATCCGCATCGGCAGCACTTCCTCCCCCGAGATCATCGAGGTCTCGGGGCGGGGCGAGCTCCAGCTCTGCGTCCTGATCGAGACGATGCGCCGCGAGGGCTTCGAGCTCCAGGTGAGCCGTCCCGAAGTCGTCATCCGCGAAGTCGATGGCCGGCCCCATGAGCCCCTCGAGCGTGCCGTCGTCGACGTCCCCGACGAGCACGTCGGGACGGTGACCCAGGCGGCGGCACCGCGCAAAGGCAAAGTCACCGACCTCCGCCCCGGGGATACCGGGAGGACGATCGTCACCCTGGAGGCGCCGGCGCGCGGGCTCATCGGGTTTCGCTCATTGCTGATGACCGCAACCCGGGGCACCGCGTTGGTCCACCAGCACCATGCCGGCTGGATGCCGTGGGCGGGAGAACTCCCCCATCGGATCGGCGGGGCGATGGTCGCCGACCGCAAGGGAACCTCCACCGGATTCGCCCTCGACAACCTGCAGAAGCGCGGCGAGCTCTTCATCGATCCCGGCACCGAGGTGTATGAGGGGATGATCATCGGCGAGGCGGCCCGTCCCGAGGAGATGCAGGTCAACCCCGCCAAGCCCAAGGAGCTGACCAACATCCGCGCCGCCGGCGCCGACGAGGCCATCAAGCTCAAGCCCCACCGGCAACTGTCCCTGGACCTGGCGGTCGAGTGGATCGCCGACGACGAACTGGTGGAGGTGACCCCCGGAGCGATCCGGGTGAGAAAGCGCCATCTCACCGCGAGCGAGCGGAAGCGTCTCAAGCAGCGATAGGAACGATGTGTTCGGGCCCGGCCCCGGCGGGGGTAACCTCGCCGGAGAGACGAGAGGAGGTGATGATGGCACGGCGCTATCGACGGCTGACCACCCCCCTCGTCCGCAAGAATGGCGCGCTCGAGGAGACGACCTGGGACGAGGCTCTCGACCGGGCGGCCGAGGGGCTCTCCCGGCACCGCGGTGCGGCGTTCGGCATGTTCAGCTGCTCCAAGGCGACGAACGAGACCAATTACGTCGCGCAGAAGTTCGCCCGCATCGTCCAGGCCAGCAACAACATCGACAGCTGCAACCGCACCTGACACGCCCCCTCTGTCGCCGGTCTGGCGGCTGTGTTCGGGGCTGGTGGAGGCACCAGCAGCTATCGCGAGATCGAAGAGACCGACCTGATCCTGCTCTGGGGGTCGAACGCCCGCGCCACCCATCCGATCTTCTTCCACCACCTCCTCAAGGGCGTCCACAACGGCGCCCGGTTGTATGTGGTCGACCCTCGCCGCACCGAGTCGGCGCAATGGGCCGACGTGTGGCTGGGGATCGACGTCGGCTCCGACATCGCCCTGGCCAACTCCGTCGCCAGGGAGATCATCACCGCCGGGCTCGCCAACGAGGAGTTCATCGCCCGGGCCACGACCGGCTTCGAGCAATACGCCGCGGCCGTCGCCGGGTGGACGCCCGAACGCGGTGCCGCCGTCACCGGGGTCCCCGCCGGGGCCATCCAGGAGCTGGCCCACGCCTACGCGACCGCGGCCTCGGCCCAACTCTGCTGGACGCTGGGGATCACCGAGCACCACAACGCCACCGACAACGTCCTCGCCCTCATCAACCTGTCGCTGCTCACCGGCCACGTGGGACGCTGGGGCTCCGGCGTGGTGCCAATCCGCGGCCAGAACAACTTCCAGGGAGGCGGAGACATGGGAGCGCTTCCCGACAAGCTCCCCGGGTTCAAGGACGTGGAGGACGAAGAGCAGCGCTCACGCTTCGAAACGGTGTGGCGGGGGTCGATAGCCCCCAAGGCCGGCCGTCACATCAGTCTCATGCTGGAGGCGATCGAGTCGGGAGAGATTCGCTCGCTCTACGTCGTGGGTGAAAACCCGGTCCAGTCGGAGGCCGACGCCT
>JAUYIV010000157.1 GCA_030688105.1 Actinomycetota bacterium
GTCTTGCCGGCGCCGTTGGGGCCCAGGAATCCGAAGACCTCTCCCGTCTCGACCTGGAGATCGACTTCGACCACGCCGCGCTGCTTGCCGTAGAACTTGCTGAGTCGCTCGAGGCGAATGGCGGGCATGGGGTGGAGGCTAACGGTGTCGGTGGGACCGCTCATCAGGTCGCAGCGGATTCGATCGCGATACGCAATTCGCAATACGCAATACGCGATACGACAGAGAACCGGCGACTCGTTGGTGGCTGAAGCGAGTGCGGTGAGTCGCTCGGGGTCGCCCGCGATGGGCGATTACGGGACTCGATCTACGGAACCGTCCGAGAGCTGGGCGGCCGTCGAATCACGAATTGCGAATTGCGGGCGAGCGAAGGGAGCCTCCCATAGACTCCCCGTCCGAATGGCCTCCGCTAATCGTGTCATCGTCCTGGCGGCGCTGGTCGCCAACGCTCTCATCGCCGTGCTCAAGTTCGTGGCCGCGGCGATCAGCGGAAGCACCGCGATGCTCGCCGAGGGGTTCCACTCGGTCGCCGACTCGGGCAACCAGCTCTTTCTCCTCCGCGGCGCTGCGGCGAGCCGGTTCGAAGCCTCGGTCCGATTTCCGTTCGGGAGGGGTAAGGAGGCGTACTTCTGGTCATTCATGGTGGCCGTGTTCCTGTTCGTGGGCGGTGGCGTGGTGGCCTTCATGGAGGGACTGGATCGGATTCGCCATCCTCACGAGATCGATGTCGGGCTCACCTTCAACCTGGTGGTCCTCGGAGCCGCCGCCTTCTTCGAGATCGTGATCGCCTTCCGGCCGGCATTGCGTGAGTTCAATCGGAAACGGGGCAGCCGCCGGATCTGGAGGACGATCCGCGAGACGAAGGATCCGACGCTCCTCGTGGTGCTGTTCGAGGACAGTGTCGCCGTACTGGGCCTGACGGTCGCCGCCGGTGGCCTGATCCTCGCCGATGTGACCGGCAACTCGATGTGGGACGGGGTCGCCTCCGTCGTCATCGGGGTCCTGCTCACGGTGGTTGCCTGGCTCTTGGCAGTTGAGACCAAGGGCCTGCTGGTGGGGGAGTCGGCCAGTCGAGTGGTGCGATCGTCGATCCGGGCCGCGGCACTGTCGGTGCCCGAGGTGGAGTCGGTCGAGCGGCTGCTGACGATGCACCTCGGGCCCGATGAGATCCTGGTGAACATGGACTTGACGGTGGAGGAGGGCCTCACCGCCGCCGACCTCGAGCGGATCACCGTGGCCGTCGAGTCCGAGATCGCGCAGGTCATCCCCGACGTGGCGAAGGTGTTCATAGAGTTCGGGGTCGAGCAGTGACGACCGCCTCGGCGCCCGCGTCGATCGCCAACCTCGGCCCGGGATTCGATCTGCTCGCGCTGGCGGTGTCGATGCGACTCGAGGTCGAGGTCGAGCGGTCGGATCGCTGGTCGATCACCAGCGACGGGAGGCCGGTGGACGAGGCGACCAGGCTCGCCGTCCGCGAGATGGCCGGCGAGCAGCCCCATGCGGTGTTCATACGATCGAGGATTCCCATGGGGAAGGGGCTCGGGTCGAGCGCCGCGCTCCGGGTGGCCACTCGGGCGGCGATCGAGGCGGGTTCGGGGTGGCCCGATCCTGGTGAGGTGTTTCGACGGGCGGCTGCTGCCGAAGGTCACCCCGACAATGCTGCGGCCGCCGTGTACGGCGGACTTGTGAGCGTCACCGCCACCGGTGGGATCCTCCGGCTCGGGGTCCACCCCTCGCTTCGGATTGTGGTGGGTGTCCCGAGCGCCGCGATGCCGACGGAAGCGGCCCGGCAGGTGCTCTCCGACACGGTTTCTCGGTCGGTGGCGGTGCGCACCGCGGCACGGGTGGCGGCGCTGGTCGAGGGTCTTCGCCTGGCCGATCCCACCGCCCTGGCGGCGGCCTCGGGTGACGAAATGCACGAGCCCCTTCGGGACGACCTCTCCCCGATCACCGCGAAGATGATCGAGGCGGCGCGAGCTGCCGGCGCCCTGCACGCAGCGTGGAGCGGTGCCGGCCCGTCGGCCGTGGCACTGGGGACCGACCGCACCGCGGCGGCAGTGGCCCGGGCTCTTGGAGATGTGCTCGGCGACGAGGGCGAGGTGCTGCGTCCCGAGATCGAGCGGACCGGATTGGAGATCACATGACACACGAGTCGATCGACCGGCCCGAGGGATACTCCCCCCAGGTCGGCGCGCTATTGGCGATGACGGAGGAGTGTCGCGGACGCACCCTGAGGCTGGTGGAGAGTCTCGACCCGGAGCGGATCGACACGCCGCCCGCATGGCTGGGGAACAGTCCCGGGTCGCTGCTGTATCACATTGCCGCGATCGAGCTCGACTGGCTCTTTGCCGAGATCATGGCGAAGGATTTTCCCGAGGAGACGTCGGTGTGGTTCCCCCACGATGTGCGGGAGGAGAGCGGCAGGTTGACCCCGGTGGTGGGGGAGTCCAAGGAGCACCATCTCGCCCGTCTCCGGTGGGTCAGGGACCTAATGCGCGACGAGCTCAGGTCTCTGTCCGACGATGATCTGCAGGTGACGCGCCCCACCGACGGCGGTAACACCGTCACTCCCGAGTGGGTGCTCCATCATCTGATGCAGCACGAAGCCGAGCACCGCGGCCAGCTCGGCGAGATCCAAGCATCCTGGGGTAGATGAGAGCCACGACGCCCGTCCCCTGGGCTGCGACGCACCTCGACCGGCGCAAGGCGTCGGTGCTCGAGGTGCTTCACGACTCGATCGGCTGCTACGCCACTCCCCCGATCTCCTATCTGGAGCTGGCGGCCCGTGTCCCCAAGTTCAAGAAGAAGCATCTCGATGACCTCTACTCGGGCCGGAAGGTGGTCGGGCTGAGGACCCTGCGGGGGAGCGCCTTTCTCATGCCCGTCGACCTGCTGCCGATCGTGGTCCCAGCCACGCGGGAGCGAAACGAGCGCGCCTTCGGCTCGTACGTGGAGCGGGTGCTGGTCGTCGACGACTATGCGACCTGGGCTTCACGAATCGAGGACGTCTTGTCCGACGGCGTTCACCGGAGCGTGCCCGAGATCAAGGAGGCCCTCGAACCACCGGAGGAGGACGCCAAGGGCCTCAACTTCGTCATCAACCAGATGGCAACGGAGTGCCGCCTCGTCGGGACGGGCGAGCCGAAATCCTGGCGATCGGGGCGCAATGCGCTCACGCTGTGGAGCTCCTGGCTGCCCGAGATCGATGTGTGGTCGCCGAACCCGGCCGATTGCCGCGCCGAGGTTGCCGGTCTGTATCTGCGATCGCATGGTCCGGCCCACACGGAGGATCTGGCGTGGTGGGCGGGCTTCACCACCGCCCAGGCGCGACAGGCCATCGAAGACTGTGGGGCGGAGGCAGACCGGGAGGGGATGTTTGCGGTCGAGGGCACCGCCGAGGGGCGCCCGCCGCGGCTCCGGCTCCTCCCGGTCTGGGACGCGTTGATGGTGACATGGAAGGATCGAAGCCGGTTCCTGTCCGAGGAGGTGGCCCCGTTCGTGTACGACCGCGACGGCAATGCGACCTCCGTGGTTCTCGATCAGGGCGAAGTCGCCGGGGTATGGAGCCTGGGCCCCGACGATGTCCGTCTCGAGATCCGGGTCGCCCCGTTCGACCGGTTCACCCCCAGGCAGTGGGCGGCGATCCAGGAGGAGGCGAAGCTGATCGGAGGTCTCGCCGGATCGAAGGAGGTCGTCGTACAGCGGTGCAAAGAACCGCGCTCGCTCATCGACGGCCCGCGGAACCTCTTCTTGCGGCCGCTGCGCGATCACGAATGCGGGTGAAACCCGAATATCCAGAGGCCGTGCCATGGACCAGATGATCCTGAGTTCATGGCCTCTTCGGCTGACGCCTCATCGGATCAGATGTCAGATTTCAGATGTCATATGCCGGTCGGTGAACAGCCGCGGGAGACGGGGGGCGGGAGGCGGGAGGCGGGAGGCGGTAAGTCATGGCTCTTCGGCTGACGCCTCATCGCGGTGTGAGGTCCATGCTGGGTGCGACGGCTCGATGAACCTGCCGTCTAGCCACAGAGGGCGTGGCCGGTGAAGATCGAGGAGGGCGGCGATGAGTGACACGATCAGCGTGCGGGATCACAGCCGGCCCTGCGAGCACGGTTCACTGTGGCCCCACTGGATCCACCCGGTGAAGGCCCGATGGTGGCAGGAGCCCGATTGTCTCGGGGGCCGGGAGATGACTTTGCGGCGGCTTCGCGAAGGCGTGTGGATGGAGGTCGGCGAGGAAGGCGATGGGAAGGCCCAGTGACACGCCCTCCCTTCGGCCTGCGCGGCGATGTCACCCGACGGGAGCTTGATCGGTGTGCACAATGATGCGATGCGGGTCGCCGATGCTGCCACGATGATCATCGAGTCGGTCGAAACCGAAGGACTGCTACTCGTCCACGACAAGGTGCTGCCCTCGGTGACCGCGTTGATCGCGGGTGCGCCGGTCCGCGGGTCGTGGTGGTCGCATCCCTTGGCCAACCTCATGTACACCGCGTTGGGCGCCGTCGAGGGTCAGGTCGCAACTTGCAAGCTGGTCGGCAAGAAGCTCACACTCGTCGCTCCGAGACTGTGGCCCGGTCTTGGCTCCGTCGGCGGCTCGAAACAGGCCTGGCAACTCGACGGCCTGCCGCAAGCGGCGATGGATTTGCTCGATCGAGTGGAGTCGTCGTCGCTTCCGGTGGTGCTCGACCTCCCCGAGTTCAGAGCCGCAGGACGACTCCTCGAAGAACGACTGCTCGCATCAGGCGATGAGGTCCATACCGATGCCGGCCACCACCTCAAGGCACTCGTGTCCTGGAGCCGGTGGATGAAGGATCGTGGGGTGAGCAGTCCTCTGCCCAAGCCCGAGTCGGCCATGACGCGTTTCGAAGAGATCGTCGAGCGTTGGGCTCCGAATCGACAGCTCCTCCCGTGGCCAGGGCGGGCGACAGCGCATTGAAGCGTTGCTCAGATGACCAGCCTGGGTATCGCAACCGCGGGCGTCGCCTCCGCCAGGGTGAGGGAATGACTGCCATCCCCTTCCAACGCCGCAGTGGCGTGGATGACGCCATGTGATGCCCTCACTCGACGATGGCGAACGCCCGTACCGGGAACGTGCCGACGCCGGCGAAACGCGGCGGGACCGCGAAGAACCTGAAGCGGTCGCGGGGGAGGGCCTCGAGATTCGTCAGATGCTCGACGATCGGGATCCCCGCGGCGAGCAGCGCGGTGTGAGCGGGGCGCTCCCCATCCGACGTGTCGTCGATGTTCACCGAGTCGATTCCGACTAGCGCGGGGCCGGCGGCCACCAGGGCGTCGATCGCCACGCGGGTCAGGTGGGGATGCCCGCCGGCGCCGTATGTCGGGCTGCCCCAATGGCGGCTCCAACCGGTTCGAAACAGCACCGCCATGCCTGTCATGGGCCCGGGGTCGAGGTCGATCGGTGGGCCCGGGGCATCGATCACGACGCCCGGGACGTTTGCGACGACCTCGAGACCCAACCCGGCGAGGTCGAAGCCGTCGCGGCGGCGGTGGGCCGGCGTGTCGAGGTAGGTCCCGGTGTTGGCGACCATCTCGAAGGCCTTGATCGAGAACTCGGTACCCGGCGCGTAATGGCTAGCGGAGTCATCGAACGACATGTGGTCTCGCACCTTCGGCTGGGGCACGCCCGGATAAGCCCCACGCCCATCCCCGAACTCGTGGCTGAGATCGACGAGCGTCACGGACGCGGACTCACTTGGCAACGCGTCCGGCGGGTAGCGGGTGGCGGGTGGCGGGCAGCAGCGAGCGCAGCGAGCTCACGTCGCCGTCATCCCGCCGTCGACGACGATCACCTGCCCTGTGACGAACGACGAAGCGTCGGACAGCAGGTAGACCGCGGCGCCGGCGATCTCGTCGGGCTGAGCGTGCCGCCCGAGGGGCGCTCGGTCGACGAAGCGAGCGCGCAGCTCTTGGTCCTCGACGAGCGTCGCGGCAAAACGGGTCTCGACCAGACCGGGAGCGATGGCGTTCACCCGCACTCCGGCTCCTCCAAGCTCGGCGGCGAGCGTCTGGGTCATCGATACGACCGCGGCTTTCGTCATCGCATAGACCCCCTGTAGGGGGGAGGCCCTCATTGCGTTGACGCTGGCGATGTTGACGATCGATCCGCCTCCCCGGGATGCGCTGACGAACTCTCGGGTCGGATAGAAGTAGCCCTTGAGGTTCACCTCGAAGATCTTGTCCCAGGCGGCGTCATCGATGCCGAGCATCGGGCCGAAGTAGACGTTGGTGGCGGCGTTGTTGACCAGGCCGTGGATTTGGCCGAACTCGTCCTTTGCCTTGGCGAAGAGAGCGGCGATGTCGTCCGCCTTCCCGACATGGGCGGCCACGGGGAGCGCGACGCCGCCGTCCTCACGTATCGAGGCGGCGACCGCATCGAGGCCCTCCTGCCTTCGGGAGGCGAGCACGACGGACGCGCCGGCGGCGGCTGCGGCGCGGGCGATCGCCTCGCCGATTCCCCGGCTGGCGCCGGTGATGACGACGACGCGGTCGGTGAGGCTGAAGTCTGCTGGCATCCCCCCGAGCCTATCGGGCGGCGTCGATCAAGGCCTTGAAGAGCCGGATCGACGGATCGTGGGACGTGCCGAGCTGCTCGGGATGCCACTGCACGGCCCACATCGGCCAGTCGCGGTCGGTGGGCTCGACCGCCTCGATCACGCCATCGGGAGCGACGGCCGACACCGCGAGGCTCTCGCCCAGCGTGCGCACCGCCTGGTGGTGGATCGAGTTGACGACGAGGGTGTCGGCCCCGAGGGCTTTGGCCGTCGTGGAACCGGGCTCGACGATCACCTCGTGCTGGGAATCCTGGGCGGCATGCTTGCCGTCGACCCAGTGCTGGAGCCGTGCCGGGTCGTCATCGAGCAAGTCTTCGATGAGGGTGCCGCCCAGGGCGACGTTCATCACCTGCATCCCCCGGCAGATGCACAGGGTGGGGAAGCGGCGGGTCCGAGCCGCCTGGGCCATTGCGATCTCGAAGAGGTCCCGGGTCCGGTCGATGCCGTAGACCCTCGGTCGGACGATGCCGTCGTAGAGCCCCGGGTCGATGTCGCCGCCGCCGGAGAGCAGCAAGCCGTCCAGACGATCGAGGACCTCGGGCGCCTCGTCGGGGAGACCGGGGGTGACGAGCACCGGGATTCCCCCCGCTTCGCGGACCATCCCGGTGTAGGTCGGCCATAGCGTGTGGGCGGGCTCGTGCTCGCCGGTGCTGGCACGGATCCTGCGGAGGCCGGCGGTGATGCCGATCAAGGGACGGGACATGACGGAGGGAGGGTAGAGCCTGAACCGGGGCCTCTGCGTCGGACTTCGGTACCCGCTCCCGGTTACCCGTTCGACGGCCAGACGTGGCGAAGCGGCACACGGCAACCGACAAGCGTTATCGACCGACCTGCCGAGTTGCGGTGAGGAACGCGACCTAGCAACCTACGCCGCCCACTTACACGAAAGACTCCATGGGTTCTCTGGTCAAGAAGCGGCGCAAGAAGATGAGCAAGCACAAGTACCGCAAACGCTTGCGCGCCAATCGCCACAAGCGCAAGAAGTAGCGCCCGCTCGGTGGCAGACCCGCTCCCGTCGCAACGCCACCTGTTCGACATCCCCGAGGACGTCGCGTACCTCAACTGTGCGTACTTCCCCCCGATGCCGCGGCCGGTTCGTGAGGCGGGCCGGCGCGCCATGGAGGCGGCGGCATCGCCCTGGGGAGTGATCCCGGCGGACTTCTTCGAACCCGGAGAGCGGCTGCGGCGCGCGTTCGCCGACCTGATCGGCGGGGACGCCGACGGTGTGGCGTTCGTCCCCTCCGTCTCGTACGGGGTGGGGGTGGCCGCCCGCAACCTCGCGGTCGGGCCGGGTCGCACCGTCGTGATGGTCGAGGACGAGTTTCCCTCCGACGTCTACCCATGGCGGGAGAAGGTCGCCGCGGAGGGTGGTGAGATCGTGGTGGTTCCCCGGCCGCGCCAGGGGGGCTGGACCCCGGCCTTCCTCGGCGCCATCGACGAGAGGACCGCGGTCGTCATCGCCCAGGCCTGCCACTGGACCGACGGGAGCGCGGTCGACCTCGAAGGTGTCGGCCGCGCCACCCGGTCGGTGGGCGCGGCGTTCGTCGTCGACGCGTCGCAGTCCCTTGGCGCGGCGCCACTCGACGTATCCAAGATCCAGCCGGACTTCTTGGTTACGGTGGGATACAAGTGGCAGATGGGCCCCTATGCCTTCGGGTATCTCTGGGCTTCGGAACGGAACCGCGCCGGCCGGGGGCTCGAGTCGACGTGGTCGGGAAGGAAGGGTTCGGAAGACTTCAATCGCCTCGTCGACTACACCGACGAGCTGCGCGACGGTGCCCGAAGATACGACTCGGGAGAGTGGAGCAACTTCGTCCTCCTCCCCATGGCTGCCGCAGCGATGGATCTGATCACCGAGTGGCGTCCGGAACGAGTGGCCGCCTACCTCGAACCGCTGACGGCGCGTGTCGAGGAGGGGGCCCGGCGACTCGGTCTCGACCCCATCCCGGCGAGCCAACGGCTCTCACACCTGGTCGGGGTGCGATTTCCCATGGGCGAGCCGCCGGGGCTCCGTCGCCGGCTGGCCGACGACAAGGTGTTCGTCAGCCTGCGTGCCAATGCCGTCCGGGTGGCCCCTCATGTCTACAACGACGAGGCCGACGTCGACCGGCTGCTGAACGCGTTGGAGGATGTGATCTAGTTTTGCCCGTTGCCCGTTGCCCGTTGCCCGCTATCAGCCCACCATCCGACTCGGCTTGGGCTAGACAGAATCCTCCGCCTTCCAGGCTGATGGCGGAGGGCCGAAGGCCGATGGCGGAGGGCCGAAGGCCGATGGCGGCCGCCGAAGGCGGCCTACAGCGCCACCGCGGCGGCGAGGATTCCCAGTGCCAGCAGCAGCAGTGAGCCTTCGAGGGCGCCGCGCAGCGCCGGGGAGGCGGTGCGGGCCACGATCTGGTGGATCCACGCCACCGCCACGGCGACACCGACCAGCAGGAGCTTGATGGCGAGGGCGGTGTTGCCTCGGGTGGGGATGTCGAGGCGTATGAGTTGGATGATCCCGGTTGCCACCGAAGTGCCGATGGCGCTCCAGGCCACCACCCCAAACCGGCGGGCGGCGGCCCGTATCTGATCGGAGGTGGCTCCGGCGCTTCGCAACGCGGGGACCAGCACGGCGACGGTGATCATGCCTCCGATCCAGATGGTCGCGGCGAGCAGGTGGATCCAGCGGATGAGGTCGTCGAGCACGCTGTCGATTGTGGCACGGGAGGCGACCATCGAGGTCCGTGGTCGCCGGCCGACCGTGAGTGGCGAGGGCCGCCGCTCAGTGCTGCACTCAGTCGAGAAACCGAACGACTCGAAGATGGCTGCGGCGACGGGCAGGGGAAAACTCGAAGTCGTCGGCTGCCCTGGTCCGCTCTTGCGACGGCTCGGGTCGTTGACCGTGCGCGGTTCGCCGTCGGCCGACACCAGGCGACGGGCCCGCCCGATTACCGCTCCTTCAGGAAGTCCTCTATCTCCGAGATCAGGTGATCGCTGTGAGCCGGGTCGATGGGGGCGGTGTCCTCCCCCTGCTCTTCGAGCCGGTGGACGTAGTCGACGAAGTCGTCGTTGTCCGACATCGCCTCGTCGACTCTGTCCTCGAAGTCCTCCGACACCGCGGCCAGCTCCGAGGTGTCGATCGGGATCTCCAGGATCTCCGAAGCCTTGTCGAGAAGGGTGAGCATCGCCTTCGGATTCGGGTTGGCCGCCAGGTAGTGGGGAATCGCCGCCCACACGCTGACTGCCGGGATGCCGATCTCGCGACAAGCCTCCAGCATCACCCCGACCACTCCGGTCGGGCCCTCATACCTGGATGCGATCAGCCCGTGCTGCTCGACGAGGCGGGGATCGGTCGCCACACCGATGAGCGGGACGGGCCGGGTGTGGGCGACCTGACCGATGAAGGCCCCTAGGGTCACCACCATCTCGGCGTCGGAGTCGGCGAGGAGCCGGCAGATCGATCTCGTGTAGGTCTTCCAACGGAGGTTGGGCTCTTCGCCCGTGACGACGATGCCGTCGTGGACGCCGGCGTCCATCTCGACGGCGTAGGCGCGGGTGGTGGGCCAGTCGAGCCGCCGGGTGCCGCCCTCGCTGATCTCGACCAGCGGGCGACGAACCTGGAAGTCGTAGAACTCCTCCGGCTCGATGGTGGCGAAGGGCTCGATGTCCTCGAACTGCCCGAGAAAGAACGCCGCGGCACCCGAGGCGGCGTCGGCGGCGTCGTTCCAGCCTTCCCACGCCACCAGCGCCCGCGGGCTCCGCAGGGTGGGGCGGAACAGTCGGCGGACCGGGTCCATGAGCGGGACCATACCGAAACCCGACGTACATCGTGAATGGTTGGTGAGTCTCTCCGCCCTTCGCCCCCTCCGCCCTCGGCCCTCCGCCCTCGGCCCGCGTGCTGCTCCCGCCCGAAAACCTTCCGGCTGATGGCTGATGCCTGATGGCTGATGGCTGGCGGCCGTCGACCCTTACCCCACCACCGTCCCGATCGGGGTTTGCTCGTTGATCAGGCGCAGGGTGTGGGCGGTCCACGCCTTCAGATTGTGGAGCCGGGTCGGCGTCAACACGTCGCACACCCAATCCCAGTGGGCGGCGACCGTCTCACCCGGCCGGGGTGGGGCGATCGGGGAGCGTCCCCCATCCGCCCACTGGGCCCACTCGTCACCGGGATCCTCGAGGCGTATCCGGGACCCATCCCAGCCGAGGGCTCTCGACGACATCAGGACCCGGTCGGACTCGACGGCGACGACGGTTCCCCAGCGGATCCGACAGCGATCGAGGACCTGCAGCGGCTCCTCGACCCGCCCGGAGCGGAGCAGGCCCACCCACGGATACACCCCGAACACGTGGTGTGAGTGATGGGGCACCGCGCCCGCTGGAATCGCTGCTCCTATGCCCCCCCACTTACGACCGGCGCGGCGGCGGAACCGATCGTCGAGGGAGGTGCCGAGCCAGGGCGTCCCACGGATGAGTAGGTCATTGCCGATCCAGTACGCCTCGACGACCCCGGCGTCGAGAGGATCGGCGATCCCGTTGGCGGCGGCGATCAACTGGAGATAAGGAAAGGCGCCTTCGAAGGCGGTGGCGAACGCGACGATCTCGGGATCAGCACCTTCCGACGAGGCCTCGAACAAACCGGTCGAATCCACCGGGCCGCAGTACCCGAGCGCGTTGGGCGGAAAGGCGAACCGGGCGAACAGGGATGGACCGGAGGTCATCGGGCGGCGGGTCGGAGCATCGCGGCGACGGCGGCGATCCCGCCCGCACTGAGCAGGACCAGGCCCAGCGCAGACGGTGCGGGAGCGCCCGTGATGCCGGTCCGCAGGGCGGCGGTGACCAGGGCGCCCAGCACGAGAATCGCCGTGACGTCCACGGCTTGCGCCCGGCTGAGGGCGAGGTACCAGGTACCGACGTATGCGGTGAGCGCGATACCCGTGAGGGCGATCCAAGCCCATGCCGAGGCGGGCAGGGCAGTGAGCCCGTGGGCTCCGCCCGACACCAGTGTCCACGCCACGAGGGCGGTGGCGCCGATCCCCATTCGCGCTGCGCCGACGGTGGAGGCGGGAAGGTCGCGCAGCAGGGTCTTTGCGATCACCACCTCGACCGCCCACAGCAGCGTGGCGGCGAGGATCATGATCTCGCCCGCACCCACCGCCATGCCGTCGACTCCGGTGATGGCGGCTTCCCCGGCGACGAGTAGCCCGATGGCGGCGAGATGAATCGCCGATAGCTTCTCGCGGAGGAGCGGCACCGCCAGCAGAGCCACCCAGATCACGAGGGTCTTGTGGATGAAAGCCGCCTGGACGGAAGAAGCCCGGGCCAGACCCTCGAAGAACAGCACGAAGGGAATGGCGCCACCGATGATCCCCACCGCGATCAGACGGAGGCGCTGCGATGGCGTCGGTCGGACCACACGTTGTCGCCGACGGCCGGCCACGAGGGCCAGTGTGCCGAGGATCACCGCGGCCACCAGGTTCTTGGCGGTGGTGTACGGGGTGGCGCCGACGCCCGAGTCGCGCCAGGCGGACAACCCGTAACTGTTGAGAAAGATGGCGAATCCACTGATGACGGCCGTGGCTGCTGCGATCGCCGAGCCACCCAGTGCTGTGCCCCGGAAATACGGTCTTCGGATCTCCGAGGCCCCGGCGTCATCTGGCAAGGACGCACGATGAAGGCGCATCGAGTGAGATGCGTCGAGGAGGAGGACGCAGCCAGGGGCGTCGAGGGCCGGAGAGACGTGATCGTGTTCCCGGGGCGCTGCACCTAGACGGGCGCTGCCATTGCTCATAGTGGTGTCATCGTGTCATGCGTCGCAGCCTCGGGTCAGGGCCGTTGGACGGTGCGCGCGTGCCCTTCGACCCCTGCCCTCCAGCGGCAGATACTCATAACTTGTCTTTGTCGATGAAGCACCGTCGTTTCCCGAGGGTCATCATCGACCGGGAGGGGGGTCGGCCGCCTCGGCCGTGCGTCGATTCGGTATTGGAGGCTGTTGGCGATGGATGAGCGCAAGGTCGTGCGGGACCTGATCCTGAAGGCCACCGAGGTGGCGATGGAGCATCGCGTCGATCGTCTGACCGATGTGACCATCCGCGTCGGAGCGTTGTCTCACGTGGCTCCCGGGTCGATTGCCCACCAGATCAGGGATGCCTCGACCGGCACCCCACTCGAGGATGCGCGTATCGAGGTGGTCAGGGGAGTCGGCGGTCCTGCGGCGGCAGCCGACGAACACGCCGCCGGCGTCTTCCTCCAATCGGTCGATATCGGGGGGTGCTGAGATGTGTGTGGCCGTAGCGGGCCAGGTGGGCCGCATCACCGGCGAGGGGATCGAGCGGCGCGCCGTGGTGAAGGTGGGTCAGGCCCAGCGTGAGGTAAGTCTCGCCCTGCTCCCGGAGGTCGCCGCCGGCGACTGGGTGATCTTCCAGAGCGGATTCGCGCTCAGGAGGGTCGCACCCGAGGAAGTCGAGGAAATCAACGCGCTGATCAGACGCGGCTAACCGCTGACCGCTGACCGCTGACCGCTGACCGCCAGATCGGACGCATGAGTGGCGGTGTCGTTTCAGCTGCTTCGCCTGATCGTCTTGGTCAAGCGAGCGAGCATCATCTTCACGCGGGTGGCGTTCTCGAGGACCGAGCGAAACTAGTCCGAACGCGCGAGGTCCATATCGATGACGATCTCGGCTTGAGTCATCAGTTCGCTCGCCGATCCGGCGGCGATGTCGAGGAATCGCAGGAAGTCGCGTTGTGAGTATCGACCGGCTCCTTCGGCGATGTTTGAAACGAGCGACACCGAGCACCTACGCATCTGGGCTACCAGGCCAAAGCGCTCGTCTTCTGGGAGGCTCTTCGATGCGGAGTAGGTCTCAAGAACCAGAGCCTTCGCCGCCTGCCAGACCTCGAGCTGTCTGTGATCGCGCATCTCGTCATCCTCCGACCCCGGCCGTTCGGGTTCAAGAGGGCCGACCGCGCACTCTGGCGGTGAGCGGTCAGCGGTTGGCCGCTTCTGCCCGATACCTTCTGAGTCTCAAAAGAGTTCGGCACGACGCCCACGTTGACGTCGACGAGGACGCAGGGTCTTGTGGTGCCGCCAGTACTCCGGCTGAGGGCCGATGGCCGATGGCGCACTTTGGCGGTCAGCGGTGAGCGGTCAGCGGTTGGCCGCTTCTGCCCGATACCGTCTGAGCCTCAGCGAGTTCGAAACGACGGACACGCTCGAGAACGCCATCGCGCCGGCGGCGATGTCGAGGAATCGCAGGAAGTCGCGTTGTG
>JAUYIV010000162.1 GCA_030688105.1 Actinomycetota bacterium
CACCGATGACCAGGTCGTGGATCCCTTGAGCGCCAGGGCCTTGGAGGGTCGATTCCTCGACTCTCGTCCACGAGCTTCCGTGGTCCGAAGTCCACACGGCGGCATTGGGGTCGTTGCCCGAGGAATCCAGACCCGCCGCCACCAGGCCGGGCCCGGCGACCATCACCGCGCTGATCCATTGGTAGCCGTCGCCCTCGAGCGCCGGGTCGGCGGCGCGGGCCCATCCTCCGGCACGGACGAATGAGACCCCCATGGTCGTCGAAGTCGTCGTCGTGGGGGCTGGGGGGTTCGTGGTCGTTGCGGCGTCCGTGACCGTGGGGTTCGAGCCATTGCTGGTGGTGCACCCGCCAAGCACACCGAGGGTCAACACGGCTGCGCACGATCGGCGTCTGAGGCGGCTCAGGTGCCCTCCTCGTCCACGGAGATCGGACCGGACCCGACCAGCTTGCCAGAGGTCGCGCCGCTGTGCAGGGCCGCCTAGCCTCGGCGACGATGTTCCCGGACTTCGACTACTCGGCGCGGCTCGGTCGGCTGCGTTCTTTGATGGGGGAGCGCGGCATCGATGTGGCGTTGCTTTCGGTGGGGGCCGATCTGCCGTATTTCACCGGATATGAGGCGATGCCGCTCGAGCGTCTGACGATGCTCGCAGTGCCCCGCGAAACCGACGCGATCCTGGTCGTCCCCCGGCTCGAGGCGCCCCGAGTCGTTGGACGCGGTGATGCCTTTTCGACAACGGTGTGGGGCGAGACCGAGGATCCAGTGACCATCGTCGCCGGGATCATCGGCAAACCCCGCCGCGTGGCGGTCGCAGATCCCACCTGGTCGGTGTTCCTGCTCGGCCTCCAGGCAGCCCTGCCCGGGGCCGACTTCTCGTCGGCCACCCCGCACACCCGGGAGCTCCGGATGCGGAAGGAGCCCGACGAGATCAAGTGGCTGCGTGACGCCGCCGAGGCCACCGACCGCGTCGTGGACCGACTTGGCGAGATCCAGTTCTCCGGCCGGCCGGAGCGCGCGGTGGCGGCCGACATTGCGGCGATGACCGTCGCCGAGGGTCACGATCTGTCGACGTTCACGATCCTGGCTTCGGGCCCCAACTCGGCGTCCCCCCACCATGAGACGGGGGAGCGCACTGTGGTCGGGGGGGACTCGATCGTGCTCGACTTCGGGGGTCGGTCGCACGGCTATCACTCGGACACCACGCGCACCCTCCACGTCGGCGTGCCGCCGCCGCGGTTCGGCGCGGCGTTCGACGTATTGGCCGAGGCTCAGTCGGCGGGCCGCGCGGCGGTGCGGCCCGGGGTGGCCGCACGGGATGTCGACCGGGCCGCGCGGGCCGTGATCGCCGACGCCGGGTACGGTGACTACTTCATCCATCGCACCGGCCACGGCATCGGCCTCGAGGGTCACGAGCACCCGTACATCGTCGAGGGGAACGAGCTGCCGTTGGAGACCGGGATGACCTTTTCGATCGAGCCGGGCATCTACCTGCCCGGGGAGTTCGGGATGCGGATCGAGGACATCGTCGCCGTCGCCGCCAACGGGATCGACGAGTTGAACCGCTCCGACCGGGGCCTTCGGATCGTCGAGTGAACGTGCTCGAGATGCGGCGTCGGCCTACCTAGCCTGAGGCACCGTGAACACCGACCAGCTCGCCGTCAACACGATCAAGGCCCTCAGCATGGATGCCGTCGAGCGGGCCCAGAACGGTCACCCCGGAATGCCGATGGGGATGGCCGACATCGCCGTCGTTCTCTGGACTCGCCATCTCGTTGTCGACCCGACCGATACCGGTTGGCCGGATCGCGATCGGTTCGTCGTCTCCAACGGCCACGGGTCGATGCTGCTCTACTCGCTGCTGCATCTGTCCGGCTTCGACATCACGATGGACGACATCAAGAACTTCCGGCAGTTCGGGTCGCCGACTCCCGGCCATCCCGAGCGGGACCTGGAGCGAGGGATCGAGACCACTACCGGCCCGCTCGGCCAGGGGTTCGGGACGGCGGTGGGGATGGCGATGGCCGAGGCCCACCTCCGGACGGTGCTCGGCCCCGAGCTGGTCGACCACCGCACGTACGCCTTCGTCAGCGACGGCGACCTGATGGAGGGGATCTCGTCGGAGGCGGCGTCGCTGGCGGGGAGACTCGGCCTGGGCCGGATGGTCTACCTCTACGACGACAACGAGATATCGATCGGTGGCAGCACCGACATCACCTTCACGGAGGACGTCGGAGCCCGTTTCGCCGCATTCGGCTGGCATGTACTCGACATCGACGGCCACGATCGCGAGGCCGTCGACCACGCCATAACCGCGGCGAAGGGCGACGACCGGCCGAGCCTGATCGTGTGCCATACCCACATCGCCCACGGCGCCCCTACCAAGCAGGACACCGCCGCAGCCCACGGGAACCCTCTGGGCGAGGAGGAGATCGCCGCAACCAAGCGTGACATGGGGTGGCCTGTCGAGTCACGGTTCGAGGTGCCGGAGGAGGTCTACGCGCTGTTCCGTGATGCGATGAGCAGGGGGACCGCGGCTCGCAAGGCCTGGGACGAGCGGCGCCGGGAGGCATTCGCCGCCGATCCGCGGCTGGAGGATCGCTGGAACTCGTTCTTCCAGCCGGGCCCGGTGGAGGTCGGTCCTCTTGGATTCGCGGTCGGCACCAGCGTGGCGACCCGTAAAGCCTCGGGCAAGGCCATCAACACCATCGCCCCGAGGTACCCCCGGCTCCTCGGCGGCTCCGCCGACCTGGCGCCTTCGACGAACACGCTCATCGACGGGAGCCCCGAGTTCCAGGACGACTACTCGGGGCGCAACTTCCGGTTCGGGGTTCGCGAGCACGCCATGGGGGCCGCGGTCAACGGGATGGCCGTCCACGGCGGCCTCCGGCCGTACGGGGCGACCTTCCTGACGTTCAACGACTACATGCGACCGGCGACTCGCCTCGCCGCTCTCATGAAGGCCCCGAGCATCTTCGTCTACACCCACGACTCGATCTTCCTCGGCGGGGACGGGCCGACCCATCAGCCCATCGAGCACCTCGCCTCGCTCCGGGCGATGCCGAACATGTGGGTGATCCGTCCGGCAGACGCCGGGGAGACCGGTGAGGCCTGGGAGATGGCGCTGGGGCGGGCCGACGGGCCGACGTGCCTGATCCTCACCAGACAGGGGCTCCCGGTGCTCGACCGGGCGGGGATGGAGGGGGCGTCACACCGCGGTGGCTACGTGATTCGCCAGGGCGACGACGCGGTACTCGTCGCCACCGGCTCTGAGGTTTGGGTCGCATTGGAAGCCGCCGAGTCGTTGGTGGACGACGGGATCTCGCTCCGGGTGGTGTCGCTCCCGTGCTGGGAGGCCTTCCTCGAGGAAGACGCCGGCTACCGGTCGTCGGTCCTCGGGGAGGGTCTGCCGCGGGCCTCGCTGGAGGCGGGGGCGACCTTCGGCTGGGAGCGGATCGTCGGACCGGACGGATTGATGATCGGCATCGACCATTTCGGCGAGTCGGCGCCCTGGGAGCGGATCGCCGAGGAGTGGGGGTTCACCCCGAAAGCGGTCGCGCGGAAGGTGAAGGGTTGGCTGAAGGGGAAGGGTTGAAGGGGCCACGGCTGACGGCTGACCGGGCACCACCCGGCCGGACGCGTTCAGGTGTGGCGGACGCGGTGTTCCGTGAGGGTTGAATCGTCGACTCGGGAGCGAGCGTGGAATGTCACAGGTAACGCCTCTGGAGAGCGTTCCTTCGCCCGACCCTGGGGCCCCCCTCCCGGCTTTGTTCCAGAGCGAGACTCAGGTGCGCCTTTGCGTACCGGTCTGCAGCCGCGTGGAGGGGCAAGACCGTCGTGCTTCGATTCGACGGGTGCCTTTCGGCCCAGTTCGGGTATCCGAACGACGAAGCGTTGGCAGGGCATCCCCTCTGGAGCCAAGGTTTGGACTACTACGGGTGCTTTGAGGTAGGCGATTCCCCGTGGCTTCAGGAGCTCAGGGCTCAGAATCGTGTGCACTCAGCTGATTCTGAGTCGTGGGGCGCGGACCTCAGGCATTTCGTCATCACCCTGCACGACAGCACATTCGAGTGCCTGGCAACGGGGGTCTCCTCTTCGCTTTCCGAGGAATCGCCCCGAGACGCAGTTGCCGCCACCCTCGCGTAGTCGGCAAGGGCCACATTCGTCTTGCGGGAGGCGGGAGGCGGGAGGCCGCCGAGCCCAGCGAGGCGCTACTCGCGTGATGCGGCGACATACCCTTGCGACTCGAGGTGGAGGATGATCCGCTGGGCCGCCTGCTCGGGGGTGATGTCGGTGGTGTCGAGGGCGACGTCGGCGTCGGCCGGCTCCTCGTATGGGTCGGAGATCCCGGTGAACTCCTTGATGATCCCGGCGCGGGCCTTGGCGTACAAGCCCTTGCGGTCCCGCGCCTCGCACACCTCGATCGGCGTCGAGACCCAGACCAGCTCGAATCCGCCGAGCGGCTCGATGGCCCTCCGCACCTGCTGCCGGACACCGGCATATGGTGCGATCGGGGCGCAGATGGCGATGCCGCCGCTCTTGGTGATCTCCGAAGCGACGAACCCGATGCGCAGGATGTTGAGATCGCGATGCTCCTTCGAGAAGCCCAACTCGGAGGACAGGTTCTTGCGGACGATGTCCCCATCGAGCAAGGTGACGGGACGGCCCCCCATCTCGAGCAGCTTGACTCGTAGCACGTTGGCGACCGTCGACTTGCCCGACCCCGACAGGCCGGTGAAGAACACGGTGAATCCCTGGCGGCTCCGTGGCGGGTGGGTGCGGCGCAACTCATCGGCAACCTGGGGGAACGTGAACCACTCTGGGATCTCCCGCCCGTCCTGGAGGCGGTCGCGCAGCTCCGTACCGGAGATCGAGAGGGTCTTCGCCCCTTCGGGGACCTCGTCGATGGGGCGGTACTCGTCCTCGTCAGGGAGGTAGACCATCATCTTGAAGGGGACCATCTGAACGCCGATCTCGTCTTGATGCTCGGCGAGGAGTTGCTGGGCGTCGTACGGGCCGTAGAACGGATCGCCGTTCGAGTCGCTGCCGGGCCCGGCGTGGTCTCGCCCGACTATGAAGTGGGTGCATCCATGGTTCTTCCGGATGATGGCGTGCCACACCGCCTCCCTCGGGCCCGCCATCCGCATCGCCAGCGGCAGCAGCGACAATTCGGCGGTGTTGCTGGGGTAGCGTGACATCACCGCCTGATAGGCGCGCACCCGGGTGTAGTGGTCGACGTCGCCTGGCTTGGTCATCCCCACAACCGGATGAACCAGCAGGTTGGCCTCGACCTCGCGGGCCGCCCGCACGGTGAGCTCGAGGTGGGCGCGGTGCATCGGATTGCGGGTCTGGAAACCCACGATCCGACGCCATCCCCGGCGGGCGAAACGCTGGCGGACCTCGGCGGGGGTCATCCTCAGGGTGGCGTAGTCGTAATGGTGCGGCAAGGTGGTCGCCTCGACGGTCCCGCCCACGTACCAGGGATGGGTGCTGTCGAGCAGTTGGGCGACGCCGGGGTGCTCGCGGTCGGTGGTGCCGAAGACCTTCTTCGCCTCGTCCTCGAGATCCGGCTGCCACACGTCGGCCACCCGGAGGGCGCCCAGCATCACCCCCTCCTCGTCGCGAAGGGCGAGCATGTCGCCTTTGCCCAGGCCGCCGGCGAGCTCTTCGGGCACATCCAGGGTGACCGGGATGGGCCAGAGAGTCCCGTCGGTGAGGCGCATCTCGTCGCAGACTCGCTCGTAGTCGGCCGCGCCCATGAACCCCGTCAGCGGAGAGAAGCCGCCGTTGATCAGGAGCTCGAGGTCACACAGATGACGGGGTGACAGGTCGTACGAGGGCCAGTCGCGTGACTCCTGCCTCAGTTCGGCGGACCGCTCGGGGGAGGCGAGAAGGTCGACGAGGGCGCCTCCGTGCGGCGCGATCAGGCTGTCGGGCACAGAGATTCCTTCCAAGAGATGCGGCGGATCGCCGCCGTCCGATTGTACAGATCAATGCTCCCGCCCTGGCCAGACGATCCGGCTCCCTTGTCTGCTGGAGACCGGGGACTGGGGACTGGAGGCTTCCGGTACCCTCGCCGCCTTGGATCCCTCGTCCTTTCTCGCCGTCTGGGCCGCCGGTGTCGCCGCCGGCTCCGCGCTGGTGGCGTACTGGCGGATCGTCGGCCCCGGGTACGTGTGGCTGTCCAGCGGGGTGACGCTGCTCTTCGGGATCCCTGCCGCACTGGGAGTCGAGGCGGCGTGGGCCGGGTGCGTCCTGATCGCCGGTGGCGGACTGCTGGCGCGGCGGCCGATCGCCGCCGCTGTCGCCGCTGCGGCCGCAGCCGCCGTCTTCATGATCGTGGCCGCCGTGGAGGGAACCCCGGTGCTCGCAGTCTCGGGAGCGCTCTTCCTCGGAGGCGTGACGACCGAGATGATGCTCGGCCACTGGTATCTGGTGGATCCTCGGCTGCCCCGATTGGCGTTGCGCACACTGGCGCAGATAGGTGTCGCAGCTGCCGTCGCCGACACGGCAGTGGCCGCCGCGCTCGGGGCGATCCCGTGGCCCGCATCCGATGCGGTCATGGGATGGGCGTTCCTCGTCCTGGCCGCGACGACTTCGCTCCTGATGACCGCGGTCTGGTTTGCCCTTCGTGAACGGGGTTACCCGGCGGTGATGGCAGCCACCGGCCTCTCCTATCTGGCCCTGCTCACCGCGATAGGAGCCGCCGCCCTCGGGAGGGCGCTGATCTGAAGAAGCCTCCAGCGGAGCCCGACGCCCGACGCCCGCAAGAGGCGCGCCGACGCGTCTTGCCGGTTGCTTGTCGCCGGTTGCTCTGGCCCAGTTCCAAAGCCCACCAAAC
>JAUYIV010000170.1 GCA_030688105.1 Actinomycetota bacterium
AGCGCGGTGTCGCCGACAGGCGCCAGGCGGCTGACGGCCTGGATGGCCTCGTGCTGGCCGACGATGCGCTTGTGGAGCTCGTCCTCCATCCTGAGGAGCTTGGCGGTCTCTTCCTCGGTCAGGCTCTGCACCGGGATGCCCGTCCACTGAGCGAGAACCTCGGCGATCTGCTCCTCGTCGATGATCGAGCCGATGACGTCCGCCGCCTCCCCGACCGAGGCCTCGGCCTCGGACCGCTCGGCGACCAGCAGCCTTTCCTCGTCGCGCAGCTGAGCCGCACGCTCGTATTGCTGATCCTGGATCGCCGACTCCTTGCGGGTGCGGACGTCGACGAGCCGGCCCTCGATGGTCTCGAGCTCGGGTGTCGCCGGCCTGCGGTTGATGCGCATGCGGCTCCCGGCCTCGTCGATGAGATCGATCGCCTTGTCGGGCAAATGGCGGTCGGCGATGTAACGGTCGGCAAGATTGGCCGCCGACACCAGCGCCTGGTCGGTGTACGACGCGCGGTGATGTGCCTCGTACTTCTCGCGGAGACCCGTCAGGATCTGGATCGTCTCGGCGACCGTGGGCTCGTCGACCTGGATGGGCTGGAAACGCCGTTCCAGCGCCGAGTCCTTCTCGAGATACTTGCGGTACTCCTCCAGGGTGGTGGCGCCGATCGTTTGCAGTTCCCCGCGCGCCAGCATGGGCTTGAGGATGCTGGCGGCGTCGATGGCGCCCTCGGCGGCCCCGGCGCCGACAAGGGTATGGATCTCGTCGATGAAGAGGATGATGTCGCCGCGGGTGCGGATCTCCTTCAGCACCTTCTTGAGGCGCTCCTCGAAGTCGCCGCGGTAGCGCGACCCGGCCACCAGGGCGCCCAGATCGAGCGTGTAAAGGTGCTTGCCGGTGAGCGTCTCGGGGACGTCCCCGGCGACGATCCGTTGGGCGAGACCCTCGACGATCGCCGTCTTGCCGACCCCGGGCTCGCCGATGAGGACCGGGTTGTTCTTGGTGCGGCGCGACAGGATCTGCATGACCCGCTCGATCTCACGATGACGCCCGATCACCGGGTCGAGCTTGCGCTCGCGGGCCATTTGGGTGTAATTCCGCCCGAACTGGTCGAGGACCGTCGAGCCGGAGGCGCTCTCCGAGCTGCCGCGGCCGCGTCCCGGCGATCCCGAGGATTCCGAAGACGAGGGCTCGTCGCTCTGCGCCCCCGAGAGCAGCTGGATGACGGTCTGGCGGACCTTGTGGAGCTCGGCGCCGAGCTTTTGGAGGACCTGGGCGGCCACGCCCTCGCCCTCGCGGATCAGGCCGAGGAGGATGTGCTCGGTCCCGATGTAGTTGTGGCCGAGCTGGAGGGCTTCGCGCAGCGACAGCTCGAGCACCTTCGTGGCGCGCGGGGTGAAGGGGATGTGACCCGAAGGGGCCTGGGCGCCCTGGCCGATGATCTCCACCACCTGGCTGCGCACCGATTCGAGGGAGATGCCCATGCTCTCCAGAGCGCGGGCCGCCACGCCTTCACCCTCGTGGATGAGGCCAAGGAGGATGTGCTCGGTGCCGATGTAGTTGTGGTTGAGGAGCCGAGCTTCCTCCTGAGCGAGTACGACCACCCGCCGCGCCCTGTCGGTGAACCGCTCGAACAAAGTCCTGTCTCCCTAGACGACGATGGCGCTCCCGGTCTCGTCCGGAGGCGCCCCCGCGACTATAGCGGTGGACCCGCCAAAGACGGATGTGCCCCGAGAGCGGGGTACGTCCCCTGCAACAGCAGCTTCGGTCGAATCGTTCCCGGACTCAAGGGCCGAACGGCAGTGCAACGAGCAAGGGGCTGACTGCGAGCAAGGGGCTCACGGCGAGCAATCGGCTCACCGCGAGCTATGGGCTGACCGCTGACCGCTGACCGCTCACCGCCAGAACGCGGCGTTGGCACCCGGACACGTTCTGGCGGTTGGCGGGTTGGCGGTAGCCGGTTGGCGGTAAGCCGTGACCGCTCGCACACCCCTCACCGCCAGAACGCGGCGATGGCACCCGAACGCGTTCTGGCGGTTGGCGGCTGGCGGTAGGCGGTTGGCGGTTGGCGGCGGCTGGCGGTAGGCGGTTGGCGGCAAGCCGGATGGCCAATCTCCCGACACCCGGTCGACTCCATCCCGACTCGCCGTCGGACCCTCTCGAGCCATACCTTCCCCTGTCATGATTGGCGTCGGAACGGTTGGGGCGGCCACCCCCGTGATCCATTATCTACCCATCGTCTCCACGGGGGTTGCCGCCGTCTTCACGGTGACCCTATGGAAGCACTGGCGGCGCTCGCCGCATGCTCGGTATCTGATGTGGTGGACCATCGGAGTGGCCCTTTTCGGCCTGGGCACTCTCACCGAGGGGTTGACCACGGTTGCCGGCTGGAACGAGCCCACCTTCCGCGCCTGGTACATCGCAGGGGCACTGCTCGGCGGGGCGCCGCTCGCCCAGGGCACCGTGTACCTGCTGATGAAGCGCCATACCGCCGACCGGCTCACCGTCGCCCTGATCGTCTACGTGGCGATCGCCGCGGTCTTCGTGCTCACCACCCCCCTCGCCGCCGACGCCGCGGAGGTGGGCCGGCTCGATGGCGACGCCATGGAGTGGCAGTGGGTGCGGCTCTTCTCCCCCCTCATCAACACCTACGCACTGGTGTTCCTCGTGGGAGGGGCCATCTGGTCGGCCCTGAGATATCGGCGCTCCCATGAAGGCTCGGGGACCCGGGTCACCGGGAACTGGCTCATCGCCAGCGGTGCCCTCCTCCCCGGCATCGGGGGGGCCTTCACCCGGGCCGGCCATGTCGAGGTGCTCTACGTCGGCGAACTCATCGGGCTCCTCCTCATCTGGAGGGGATACGCCCTGATCGTGGGTGACCGGACGCCCTCGATCCACCAGGCACAACGCGCCGCCGCCACCGGCGACGCATCGACAGCGAAAGGCACATGATGACCATGAAGCGACTGACAATGGCTGTCGCCCTGATGCTGGTCGCCGCCGCGTGCGGCGACGACGACGCAACGACGACCACGGCGGCTCCTGCCACCACGAGCACCACGGCCGCGACCACCACGAGCACCACGGCCGCGGCAGAGGCGGTGACGATCGTGGGTGACGACGGCGTCAGCTCCGAGATCACCGATGCTTCTCGCATCGTCTCGCTGAGCGGCGACCTGACCGAGATCCTG
>JAUYIV010000184.1 GCA_030688105.1 Actinomycetota bacterium
CACGTGATCCGGTCCCAGGTCCCTCAGGTGCTCAAGCTCGTCGGCCTCGCGGCGAAGGCCGATCGGCTTCCCAATCAGCTGTCGGCCGGCGAGCAGCAGAGGGTGGCGATCGCCCGCGCCTTCGTCAACCGCCCTTTGATCCTTCTGGCCGACGAACCGACCGGAAACCTAGACCCGGGGACATCCGTCGGCATCATGCGTCTGCTCGACCGGATCAACCGGACCGGGACGACCGTGGTCATGGCCACCCACGACCACGCCATCGTCGACGCGATGCGTCGCCGGGTGGTGGCACTGGATCGAGGGCGGGTGGTCCGGGATCAGAGCCGCGGCGCCTACCAGATGGGGGATGAACCGGTCGGGGTGTCCCAAAGCATCGAACACGACCTCAACGAGGGCTGAGGATGCGGCTGCAATACATCCTCGAGCAGGCGATCTCGAACCTCCGACGCAACATCCTCGTGGTGTTTTCCGCCGTCGTCGCCGTTCTCGTGATGCTTGCACTGGTGTTCGCGACCATCGTCATCCGCTGGTCGATCGACAGGGACATCATCCAATGGGACGACAACGTTCGAGTGATCGCCTTCCTCAACGACGATTTGAGCCCAGAGGAGATCGCCACCATGCAGGCCGAGGTCCAGGGTTGGGACCAGGTCGACGAGGTCATCTACTTCACCAAGGCCCAGGCGCTCGAGGAGTTCCGCGAGATCTTCTTCGACCAACCTTCGCTGATCGAGATCGTCGAAGAGGATCCCTCGATCCTCCCGGCGTCGTTACGCGTCAAGCCGACGGAGGCCGCGGACTACTCGGGTATCCGGGACCGGCTGGTGGTCATGCCGGGGGTGTACCAGGTCTCGGCCGCCGAGGATGCGATCGACGCCCTGGTGTCTCGAGCGGGCACGATGCGGGGCTTCGCCCTGTGGATCATGGTCATCCTGGGTGCGGCGGCGGTGGTGCTGATCGGCAACACGATCAGAATCGCCATATTCGCCCGACGCGACGAGATCGGGATCATGAAGCTCGTTGGAGCCGGAAACTGGTTCGTGAGGGTCCCGTTCCTGCTCGAGGGGGTGATCGAGGGGATGATCGGGGCGGTCCTCGCGGTGTCGCTGGTATGGGCGTTCGGGGGCCCGATCGCGGAGCTGCTGTCGACAGCCTCCAACGCGAGCGCACCACCGAACACCTTCATGTTCCGTCAAGCCTTCCTTCTCCTGGGGTTCGGTGCCGGCACAGGCCTGGTCGGAAGCGCCTTCGGGATGTGGGGCTTCCTCCGCGACTGATGTTCTCTCAGCCGCCAGCCTCCAGCCTCCAGCCTCCAGCAAGAGCCGGGGCGGCCGGAGCGTCCTGATGGGGGTCAAGACGATCGCCACCAATCGACGGGCCCGGTTCGACTTCCAGATCGTCGAATCGTACGAGGCCGGCATCGTCCTCCTCGGGTCCGAGGTGAAGAGCCTGCGGGCGGGCCGGGCCGATCTCAAGGATTCGTATGCCGCGGTCAAGGACGGCGAGATGTGGCTTTTCGCGCTCCGAATCTCGCCGTACGAGTTCGCCCACGAGGGTGGGCACGACCCGGAGCGGCCGCGGAAGCTGCTGCTGCATCGCGGGGAGATCGCCCGGATCGGCGCCAAGCTCGCGGAGAAGGGCCTGACACTCATCCCCACCTCCCTCTACTTCAAGGACGGCAAGGCCAAGGTCGCGCTGGGTCTGGGCAAGGGCAAGACCCGGATCGACAAGCGCGAGACCATCAAGCGCAGGCAGGCCGATCGAGAGATGGACCGGGCGATGCGCCACAGGAGCATCGACTGAGAAGTTCCCTCAGGAATCCCGGGAGCGTTCCGATGCGTTGTACCCTTGACACCCCAATGGGGGTGACGTGGTTTCGACTGTGAGAGTCGAAGCGCCGGAAGCGAGCCGAGGTCCCCGGAGTCCTCGCTAAAGAACCGGGAAACACATACGTGCCGAAGACAACTTCGCACTGGCTGCCTAAATAGCGGCCCGTCCGACCGGAGGGCTCCCCCCTCGCCGGACCCGGGCGACGCAATGGGGGATGCTCCTGCCGGGGTGCCGGGACCGGCAGGTCAAGACGATTCCGGCCTAGGGGGCAGGTCCGCCCGCCGATAGGGTCCTGCCTTCCGAAACTCACTATCGGCTGCGCTCGGAGAACCGGCGTCGAGAGCTCACAGGACCGGGGTTCGACTCCCCGCACCTCCACGACGACGACGACAAGGACCCGCCTCGATGGCGGGCCTTGTCGTGCCGCCATTCTCCCCCTGTGCCCGAAGTCGCCGATTCCGCCTCGGGGGGAGGAGACACCCGGAACCGTCCCCGGGCTTCCAGCGTCGAAGCTGCATGTCACGCGTGATCGCCCTGCTCGTCGGCGTCACCCTCGTCGCCTGCGGCGGGGCCGGCGGAGGAGGCGAGTCGACGACCACCGTGGCCCGATTCGCCGTCTCCGGCTACGTACACGCCGGTCCGGTCTGCCCGGTGGAGACGACTCCGCCCGACCCGTCATGTGCCGACCGCCCGGTGCCCGATGCGGTGATCCTGGTTCGTGACGCCGCGGGCGAGATCGTCGGCGAGGCGCGCACCGGTGTCGACGGCAGGTTTTCGGTCGATCTCCCACCCGGGAGCTATGCGCTGGTCCCTCAGCCGGTCGACGGACTCCTGGGCACCGCCGGGGAGCTCGAGGTGGTCGTGGCCGACGGCCCCCTCCCCGGCCTCGACTTCGCCTACGACACCGGGATTCGTTGAGCGTCGTTGAGAGACCCTCGGAACCGGATGGTCACTCCGTGACCGGGTCGCCCTCCGCCGCCACCACCCACCAGACCCCGCCGACACCCTGGCCGAGGGTATCCCCGGGTGAGTCGTCGGGCGCGTAGTGGTACAGCGGCCAATCGTTGTACGTCACCTGCACGGTCCCGTCATCGCGTTCCACCGTCCCCAACAAGTCGGGGTCGAGGCCGGCTCCCGGGGTGACGGTCCCGACAAGGGGCGGCCAGGTGGAGGCGCATGCGTCGTAACACGTGCTCGGGCCCTGGTTGTCGGGCATGAAGACGTACAGAGAGAACCCCGCTTCGTCCACCACGATCTCGCCGAGATCACCCGCTGCGGTGGTCACGATCATGCCCGCGGCTGTGGCGTCGACGGTGATCTCGACCGGAATCACCGCGACGGCGCCGTCGGCGGTGGTCCCGGGAACGTCCGTCGTCGTTCCGGACGCGGGGTCGAACTCGTAGATGCCGTTGCCGTTCATGTCGATGTGCACCATCGGCCAAACCGTCGTCGATGCCTCCAGCGCCACGTCGAGGACCACGACCACATCAGTGCTCGCACCCTCGGGAAGAAGCTCCGAGTGGCCGATGATCGCTCCGGGTGAGCCGTCGGCGTCGGCATGGACCCCGATGAACCCGGGTGAGGCCAGTTCGACGGAGGCAACCACGATCTGGGTGCCGTCGCTCGTCTGGGGATTCGCCGAGAGCGAGGAGGGCCCCGTCAGAACGGGCGCGGCGGCCGTGGTCGTGGTGGCGGGGATCGTCGTCGTCGCCGGGGCGGAAGTGGTCGTGGTGGCGGCGTCGTCGTCGCCACATGCGGTGAGTACGAGCAGCAGGGCAGACGTGAGCGCGAATGAGGTGATCGGACGCATCGATTCCTCCGTTGGGATACTCCCCAACAGTACGGGCGGTTCACGGATTCGGTTCCGGCGGAACCGAATCCCCCTTTCGATGCGTACTGTGCGGGAGCCGGAGGGAAACGGAGCTCGATGATCTCAGGGAGGATGCGCCGGCGGTTCCGGACCGGCGATCCCGAGGCGGTTCGCGCCTTCTACGAGGAGTTCGGGAGGGCGGTGTTCGCCGTGGCGCTACGCGCCCTTGGCGACAGAGGACTTGCCGAGGAGGCCTTGCAGCAGACTTTTCTGCAGGCATGGCAGGCGTCTTCCCGATTCGATCCCGATCGAGATCCCGCCCCCTGGTTGTATGCCATCGCAAGGAGGGTGGCCATCGACATCCACCGACGGGAGCGCCGTCACGCTGCGGTCGACGAACAGCCTGAGATCGCCGTACTGCCGGCGTCATTCGAGTCGACCTGGGAGCTGTGGGAGGTTCGGCTGTGCCTCGACCGCCTTCCGGCCGAGGAGAGGGCCGTGGTTCGTGCCATCCACTATCTCGGTCTCACCCACCGCGAGGCGGCCGAACTGCTCTCCGTACCCATCGGCACCGTGAAATCTCGATCGCATCGGGCTCACCGCCGTCTCGCCGACATGCTCTCCCATCTCGAGGAGGCGACGGCATGAAGTGCGACGATGCCCGCGCCGCCCTGTTTGCCCGTGACCTGAGCTCCGAAGCGGAAGCTCATCTTGCCTCCTGTGCCCGCTGCCGGGCCATGTCCGAGGAGATCCGCCGGGTGAGCGACGAGTTGGACGATCCGGCGCTTTGGGAGGAGCCCGGACCGGACGCCGACTCCATGGTTCTCGCGATGCTCGGAGGAGGCGCCTCGTCGCCAGGAGCACGGCGCTCCGGCGCAAGGTGGACGGTGGGAGCCGCCGCGGCCGTCGTACTGGTCGCCAGCATCGGGGGTTTTCTTCTGGGGCAACGTCACCCCGCCGACTGGACTGCCGTAGTGATGGGATCGGAGTCGGCACCCGATGCGAGCGGCGTCGTGAGGGGTTGGAACCTGGCCACCGGGACGCGGGTCGTGCTCGAGTCCCGCGGATTGGCGCCGGCGCCACCCGGCCACCACTACGAGTTCTGGTTCATCGGGGACGGGATGGCTTTCTCGGGCGGGACGTTTCTCGATCCGGATCGCGTCGAACTGCTCGTGGCGGTGCCGCGCCGCGACTTCCCAACGCTGCTCGTGACGCTAGAGCCGACCGACGGCGATCCGACCCCGTCCGACGTGTGGGTGCTGGCCAGCGAAGATTGAACGGGCCGAGCGGTATCGTCGAATGAGAACAGGAGGGGCATGAATCACATGAAACGCATGGTGCTCGTCGTCGGTGTGGTGGCGCTGGTGGTCGCCGGCTGCGGCGACGACGACTCGGACACCACCACCACGGCGCCGGGCGCCGGAACCACCACCGTGACAGCCGGCACGACCGAAGCACCTGGCGACGCCACGGCAGTGAGCATCGCCGGATTCGCCTTCGTACCCGCGGACCTCACGGTTCCGGTGGGGACGACGGTTCGCTGGACCAATCAGGACAACGTTGCGCACACCTCCACCGCCGATGACGGGGCGTGGGATGGCTCGGTGTCAGCCGGCGCCACCTTCGAGTTCACCTTCAGCTCACCTGGAATGTTCGCGTATCACTGCAGTATCCACCCGAGCATGACGGCCACGGTCACCGTCGAGGGGTGATCGACCCGACGGGTTGCGGGAGCCCTGCCGCGCCCTCTCACGAGAGCAACAGCTTGTCGAGCCTTCGCGCCGTCACCGCGACTCCGATGGCGCCCATCCCGACGAGGAAGCCGAGGTGCCCGACGATGCTCCAGTCGAAGGAGCCCAGCGTGCATGCCCTGATCAGCTCCACGCCGTGGTAGAGCGGCGAGAAGCGGGCGACCAGTTGGAGTGCCTCGGGGTACACGTCGAGCGGATAGAAGGTGCCCGAGAACAGAAACAGCGGCAGGGTGACCATGTTCACTAGATCGAAGTCCTGCCATGACTTCATGAAGGTGGTCGCCGTCATGCCCACCGCGGCAAACGCGAAGCCGATGAGCACCGCCGCCGGAACCGCCATCACCGCCCAGGGTGAGGCCACGTAGCCGAACACCGTGATGACGATGAGGAACGCCACCGCATACAGGAGGCCGCGTCCCAGCGACCATGCGATCTCCCCCACTGCGATGTGTCGCGGCAGCATCGGGGTCGACAAGATGGCGTCGTACACCTTCCCGTATCGCAGCTTGAAGAAGATGTTGAACGTCGACTCGTAGATCGCACCGTTCATCGCCGAGGCAGCCAGGAGAGCCGGCGCCACGAACGCCGCGTATGCCACCAGTCGACCGTCCGGACCGGGGATGTCGCCGACCAGTTTGCCGATACCCACGCCGATGGAGAACAGATAGAAGACGGGCTCGAAGAACCCCGAGAA
>JAUYIV010000185.1 GCA_030688105.1 Actinomycetota bacterium
CCAGCCCCGAGCAGCTCGCCGACGCGGTCGAGCGGGTGCGTGCCGGGGCGTCGGCCTACCTGCGACGCCAGATCCACGACCTGACTACCGAGCAGCTGCTCGCCAAGCCGTCAGCCCGAGCCCTCATCGTCGAGGCGCTCGGCCACCAACCACGCGTCTCCCAGACGCGGTAGCCGCGAGAGGAGGGCCGGCATGGCCCGAGGACCATCGAACAAGGCGCCCACGACCGAGACCGTCAGCAGCTTCCCCCCCAAGGTCTGCAAGATGCTCGTGGGCCTCGCCGGGGCGAGGAAGACCGCCAAGGACCGGCTGAACACGCTCATCGGCCGCCGCAAGGACCTCGACGAGGAGCTCAATGAGCTCGGGGCCGGGCACACCGAGGAGCACCTCGAGACCCGGTCGTCGATGGTCCTCACGCTGCGGGGCATCGACTGGACGCGGGCCCGCATCAGGACCCTCAGCGACAAGATCGAGGAGCTGCTGCTCGACCCGACGCAGGACTGGCTCTGGGAGAACCTGCCCGACATCAACCGGCACGACCCCGACGAGGCGCTGCTGTTCTCGGCGGGCACGACCGAGCGCGAGCCCGACGATGAGGAGGGGGATGGTGATGAGGACGGGGAGGAACCCGGCGAGGATCCAGGCCAGCTGCATCTGGTCGGCGGCGCCGCCGAGCCCGTCGGCGATCCGCCCGCCGAGCCCTCCGGCGACGACACCGCCGGCGGGCCGGCCGCCGACGAGCTCATCAACTCGATGCTCCCCGGCGTGTTCGCCGACCAGAACGGCCGCAAGCTGCCCATCGGCGACCGCGAGGCGCTCGAGGAGGTCGTCAACAACGCCGTGGGCTCGGTCTGGCACTGGGAGGTCGTTCGCTCGGCGGCGTACGGCGACACGATCCATGTGTGCCGCGAGCAGGGCGGCAAGGTGAACCTGACCCTCACGCGGGTCGGCGACATCGAGGCGCCCAAGCCCGCCGGGAAGACACCTCCCAAGCCCGCGGCGAAGAAGCCCGGCAAGAAGCAGGCCGCCGCGAAGAAGCCCAGCAAGAAGCCCGCGGGGTGATCCATGCGACGGCCGAGGCTCACCGACAAACGCATCCGCGGGCTCCAGCTCGCGATCGAGCGGCTCAGACCGCTCGCGGAGAACACCGCCGGCGACGGCCTGTTCAGGCTGCCGACCGACGACGCCCACGACCTCCGGGCAGCCGTCGCCTATGTGGACGCGCTCGCGAGGTGGAACCACGAACGGAAAGGAGCCAGCGATGGCGACCAGAGCGAAGCAGGGTGAGGCGGCCGAGGCCGCGGTGCCCACGACGATCAGGATCGACGAGATCTACATCGGGAAGAACCACCGCGATGGAGTGGACCTGGCGGCCCTCCGGGATCTCACCAACTCGATCTCGACGCACGGTCTGCAGAATCCCATCCGTGTGTGCATGCTCCCGGGGGATCACCACCTCAGCGATGGCGGGGATGTCAAGTACAGACTGGTCAGCGGGGGCCGACGGCTCCGGGCGCACATTGAGCTGGATCGCGAGACCATCCCCGCGACGGTGAGCGGCCCGATGACCGACGCCGAGATCGAGGCGGCCCGGGCCGTGGAGAACGCCCACCGGCTCGACCTCAACCCGCTGGAGTGGGCCCAGGCCGTCGAGATGATGGTCGGGGCCAAGCTCGCCGAGCGCACAGGAGGGCTCGACGAGGGGCCTTCCGAGGCCGCGGCCGTGACCTGGGCCGCCGACCAGCTGGGCCGCTCGGAGACCTGGGTCCGCGACCACCTGTTCCTCATGCGCCTCGAGGGCAAGGCCCGCGAGTACACCGAGTGCGGGGCGCTGCCGCTGCGCTACGCCCGGGAGATCTCCAAGCTCGCCGACGGCAACGCCCAGAGCGACATCGCGAGGCGGTGCTTCCACGGCGGGTGGGGCTCCGCCCCCGACCTCACCCGCCTCAACACCGACTTCCCGCAGCTCCGCCGTTGGGTGTCCGAGGCGATGCACTCGCTGCGCGGTGTGCCGTGGGACCTGGCCGTGCCCTTCAACGGCAAGCCGGCGTGCGCATCGTGCCCCTCGAACACCGAGCTGGCCGACGCGGCGGGGCTCTTCGCGGCCGGCGGCGACAAGGCCCCGGAGAACGCCGCGTGCCTGAACCCCCGCTGCTACGACGGCAAGAAGGCCGCGTGCGAGCGGGCGATCACGGCCGTGCTGACCAAGGAGCGGGCGGCGCTCAAGGCGATGCCGGCGGTGACGCCCACGGCGATGGCCAAGGCCGGCATGATCCCCAAGGGGGTCAAGGCCGCGACGATCGCCGGTCGGGCACGGCGGGCGGTCGAGGCGCCCAAGGCCCCGACGCAGTCGCGGGCGAAGGCGCAGACCGACCGGTTCGAGCTGATGCGGGGACCCAACTACGCCGCGGTCAACAGCTGGAAAACCCAGCAGGAGACGCTCAGCAAGCGGCTGGAGGTCGCCATCCTGACGGCGGGGTCGAGCGATGCCACGGTCCTGCTCCGCGTCTACGCCGCCAACCTCCTGCCGTTGTCCGATGGAGCGAACGACGACCGCGCGTACTGCTACGACGAGCCCCAGGCGGTGAAGTCGGTGCAGCGGATCCGCCAGATCGAGAAGGAGGCGCAGAGCAGCCAGGTGGCGGCCGTCGCGGCGATGATCGCCGGCGGGACGCGCGAGGCGGCGGAGAAGATCCTGACCGCCGCGTGTGCGGCGACGCTCAAGGTGTGCCAGAGCAAGAAACTGTCGCGCGGAGGGGGTGGGCCGAAGACCCTCGGCCCCGATCTCATGTCGGCGATGCCGGAGCTGTCCACACCCGCGATGAGCGTGGTGCTCCGGGCGATGGGCGAGGACATCGAGTACCGCTCGATCGACAGCTACCTCACCAAGGAGACCGCCAAGGCCGAGGGCAAGCCCACCGCCGAGAAGCAGGCGTCCTCGAAGGAGACCGCCAGCAAGAAGCCGGCGAAGAAGAA
>JAUYIV010000190.1 GCA_030688105.1 Actinomycetota bacterium
ATGGGGGCCGATGTGATCAAGGTCGAGCCCCCCGGGGGCGAATGGGCCCGTGACCTGGGACCGCCCTTCCTCGACGGCGTGGCGGCGTCCTTTCTGGGGATGAACCGCAACAAGCGCGGAATCGTGGTCGACCTCAAGCACCCCGAAGGCGCCGGCGTCGTGGTACGGCTCGCCGAGGACTGCGACGTCGCCATCGAGAGCTTTCGGCCGGGCGTGGCCGACCGGCTCGGGATCGGGTATGAGGCGCTGTCGGCTCGCAACCCCCGGCTGGTCTACGCGGCGATCTCGGCGTTCGGCCAAGAGGGTCCCTGGCGCGATCGGCCCGGAGTGGACGGGGTCGCCCAGGCGATGAGCGGGATCATGAGCATCACCGGCACCGCGGACGGGCCCCCGGTGAAGGTCGGGGTCCCGGCAGCCGACATGGCGGGAGCGGCCTTCACCTCCCAGGCGCTGCTGGCCGCCTTGGTGGCGCGGGAGCGCACCGGGCGCGGCCAGCGGGTGGACGTGTCGCTGCTCGACGCCCTCCTCGCCTTCCAGGTGGTGCCCCTCTCGATGTACCTGGCCGACGGCAACCCGCCGCAGCGCCTCGGCAGCGCCGCCCCCTATGCCGCTCCCAACGAGGCATACCCGACGAAGGACGGGTGGGTGATGGTCGCCGCCTACACCGCGATCCGATGGCCCGCCCTCTGTGGTGCGATCGGCTTGCCCGATCTGGCCGATGATCCCCGATTCGACGCCAACGGCAAGCGGGTGCAGGCGCGCTCCGAGCTGGCGGCGATCCTCGATCCGGTGTTTCGCACCCGGACGACTGCCGAGTGGATCGAGATCCTCGACGAGGCAGACATCCTGTGCGGTCCGCTGCTCGATTACCCGAATCTCATGGAGCAGGAGCAGGTCACCAAGGGCGAGGCCGTGGTCACCGTCGAGCACCCTGCGGTCGGGACGGTGCGGGGGACCGCGGCTCCCGGGCGGTTCTCCGCCACCCGGGCCGGGCCCAGCCGGTCGGGCCCGGTATTCCCCGGGGAGCACACCGCGGCCGTGCTCGAGGACAGGGGCTTCACCCAGGACGAGATCGCCGCCCTGCTCGAGGGCGGCGTGATCCACGACCACGAGAAAGGGAGGGACCGAAGTGGCGGATGAGACCGGAGTGGAGGATCTGGTTCGATTCGAAGTCGCGGAGGACGGCATCGGGGTGATGACCCTCAACCGCCCGGAGGCCCTGAACGCTCTCACGGTGCCGATGCTCGAACGGATGCGCGACCTGCTGGCCCAGATCGGAACCGATCCCGACATCCGGGTGCTGGTGCTCCAAGCAGAGGGCGAGAAGGCGTTCTGCGTGGGCGCCGACCTCAAGAGCCGGGCGGCCGAGTATGAGGCCGGCACCGTCCACGACCCCCTCGGCGCGCTGGTGCGAGAGGTGTTCTCCGGATTCGAGTGCCTCAACGTGCCGGTCATCGCCGCCATTCAGGGGTACGCCCTGGGCGGCGGGATGGAGATGGCACTGGGCTGTGACCTGCGGGTGGCGGCCGACACCGCCAAGGTGGGCTTCCCCGAGGCGAAGGTGGGCAGCCTGCCCGGCGCCGGTGGCACCCAGCGCCTGACCCGCCTGGTGGGCCCGGGATTCGCCAAGGAGATGATGTTCACCGGCGACCAGTTCGGCGCCGCCGACGCGTTGCGCATGGGAGTGGTCAACCGGGTGGTCCCCGCCGACTCGCTCCGGGAGTCGGTCATGGAGATGGCGCGCACCATCGCCTCGCGCGCTCCCCTCTCGCTGGATCGCATCAAGATGCTCATCAATCGTGCGCCGGACGTGGCCATCGAGTCTGGGCTCGACTTCGAGTCGACCTCGCACGCGGTGTTACGCGCCAGTGAGGACCGCAAGGAGGGGATCCAGGCCTTCGTCGAGAAGCGCCCGCCCCAGTTCAAGGGACGTTGAGGAGGTAGACGACATGAACGTGAAGGACCGTGTGGCGGTCATCACCGGATCGGGCCAGGGGATCGGCGCCGGGATCGCGGCGACCCTCGGCCGGGCCGGGGCTCGAGTGGTGGTCAACGACCTGGACCCCGATCGAGTCGAGAGCTCGCGCTCGCAGCTCGAAGACGCCGGCATCGCGGTGACCGGAGTCGTCTCGGACGTCTCCACCGCCGAGGGTGCCGCGGCGTTGATCCAGGGAGCCATCGACGCCTTCGAGAGTGTCGACATCCTGGTCAACAACGCCGGGATCGCCCGCGACAAGTGGCTGGTGAAGATGAGCGACGAGGACTGGGACGACGTGCTGCGGGTCAATCTGAAGTCGCAGTTCCTCTGCGTCCGCGCCGCCGCCCCCCACATGATGGAGCAGAAGTGGGGCCGGATCGTCAACATCTCGTCGCGGGCCTGGCTGGGAGGCCCCGGGCAAGCCAACTACGCCGCCTCGAAGGGAGCGGTGATCAGCCTCACCCGCACCCTGGCGCTGGAGATGGCCCGGTACAACATCACCGCAAACTGCATCGCCCCGGCCCTGGTCGACACCCCTCTGTTCCGGGGACTCGACGAGGAGGTCCGGGAACGCCTCGTCAAGACCATCCCCCTGGGCAGGGTGGGGACGACGGACGACATCGGCAATGCCGTACTGTTCTTCGCGGCCGAGGAGTCCTCGTACGTGACCGGCCAGACGCTATACGTGTGCGGCGGGCGCAGCCTCGGTGCCGGGTGAGGGGAGACGGCCGATGCCGATGACGCTGGCGGAGAAGATCCTGGCCCGGGCATCGGGCAGGACCACGGTCGCCGCCGGCGAGTTCGTGGTGGGCGACATCGACCTGGCACTGGTCCACGACATCTTCGCCGCCCGGGTGTTCGACATTCTCGAGCAGGTTGGGGCCGGCGGGGTGTTCGACCCGGACCGTATCGCGGTGGTGATCGACCACATGGTCCCTGCACCCACCGCCGAGGCCGCTGCGGTGCACCAACGCATCCGGGAGCACGTGGCTCGCCTCGGGATCGCCACCTTCTACGACGCCGGCGAGGGGATCTGCCACCAACTGCTCCCCGAGCGGGGCCACATCCGACCGGGGATGCTCGTCGTGGGCACCGACTCCCACACCACCACCTACGGCGCGCTCGCCGCCGGAGGCACCGGCATCGGGACCTCCGAGATGGTCTACGCCATGGCCACCGGCCGACTGTGGTTCCGGGTCCCGGAGACGCTGCGCTACGAGTTCGCCGGGGCCTTGCAGCCCCGAGTGTCCTGGAAGGACGTGATCCTGCACCTGGCCGGCACCTTCGGGTCCGACGGCGCCCAGTACCGATCCATGGAGTTTGGCGGGCCGGGAGCAACCGGCGCCGACATGTCGAGCCGCCTCACCGTGAGCAACATGGCGCTGGAGATGGGTGCCAAGTTCGGGCTGTTCGCCGCCGACGCGGTGACCGCGGAGTACCTGGGCAAGGATGGGTTCGAGGACGAGTGGCAGCCCGACCCGGGGGCCTCGTACGAGGCGGTGCACCAGGTGGATCTCACCGCCCTGACCCCACAGGTGGCGCTCCCCCACGACGTGGGCAACGTCACGAGTGTCGATCTGGCCGGCGACCTCCGGATCGATCAGGCCTTCATCGGCTCCTGCACCAACGGCCGGATCGAGGACCTGCGCGCCGCCGCCGCCGTGCTCGCCGGCCGGCACATCGCCCCCGGGGTGCGACTCCTCGTCGCCCCCGCCTCGCGCGGTGTCCTGCTGCAGGCCATCGAGGAGGGCGTGATCGGGACCCTGGTGGAGGCGGGCGCCTCGGTGCTGCCATCCGGGTGCGGGCCGTGCTTCGGAGGGCACGGCGGCCTGCTGGGACCGGGAGAGCGCTGCATCGGCACCCACAATCGCAACTTCATGGGGCGCATGGGAAGCGCCGAGGCCGAGATCTACCTGGCGTCGCCGGAGACGGTGGCCGCCTCGGCGATCACCGGCGTCATCACCGACCCCCGCTCCCTGGAGGCGGCCCATGTCTGACGGCGCGATCCGTGGGAGGGTGTGGAAGTTCGGCCACGACGTCAGCACCGACCTGCTCTCCCCCGGCCAGTACGCCCTCGACCCCGTCGAGGTCCGGATGCTCCACGTCCTGGAGTCGGTCGATCCCCGCTTTGCCTCCGAGGTGGCTGCCGGCGACGTGGTCGTGGCGGGCCACAACTTCGGATGCGGCTCGAGCCGCGAGACCGCCGCCGAGAACCTGAAGGTGCTCGGCGTCGCCTGCGTCGCCGCCGAGTCGCTCTCGCGGCTGTTCATGCGCAACGCGATCGCGGTCGGGCTGCCGGTGCTGATCGCCGGCGGCATCCACCAAGCCTTCTCGGCGGGCGACGAGATCGAGATCGATCTGGCCGCGGGCACGGCGCGCAACCCCGCCACCGGCGCGTATTGCCGGGGAGAGCCCCTGCCCGAGGAGATGCGCCGCATCCTGAACGCCGGCGGGATCCTCGAGGTGCTGCGCCACGGCGGCTGATCCCAGCCGGGTACCCCGGCTACAGTCACCAGAAGTGACGACTCTTCACGGTGAAACCACCACCGAAGCCGCCGCCACGCTCGACACCCTGCTCGACGTGCTCGGCCGGACCAGCGACGGCCTGATTGCGGTCGACGAGGACCTGCGCGTCGTGGGGTGGAACGACGCCGCCGCACGCCTGCTCGGATACTCCGCGGACGAGGCCTTGGGCCGCCCCTGCCACGAGCTCCTGGCCTGGAGCGACCGCTGCGGCGACGCCGTCTGCGGGCCGGACTGCCCGGCCGCCTGCACCGGCGCGGCCGACGAGATCGTCGAGACCCGCGAGGTCATCGGCCGCTCTGCGTCGGGACGGACCCTGTGGCTGAACGCCACCACCATTGTGCCTCCCCTCGAGCTGCGGCAGGAGTGCCGCTTGATCCACCTGATCCGCGAGGTGGCACTGCCCCCGGAGCTGGAGCGCCTGGTGGTGGAGCGGCTCTCAGGCTGGAGCCTGGCCGGTGCCGGCCGGGACCCGCGGCTCGCCTCGCTGACCCCGCGCGAGGCCGAAGTGTTGGATCTGCTGGCAGAGGGCATGGACGGGCCCACCATCGCAGAGAAGCTGTTCGTCTCTCCGGCCACGGTGCGCAACCACGTCCAGCACATCCTCCGCAAGCTCGACGTCCACA
>JAUYIV010000192.1 GCA_030688105.1 Actinomycetota bacterium
GCTCCCGCGATCGTGGTCGTGATGCCCCGGCTCGACCCCGCGGTGGGAGCGTCGGCGGCGCGGAGCATCGAAGCCTGGATGAGCCATCCAGACGGCGAAGGCTGACGCTCGAGTCGAGGGTGAATCGGCTTCCGGCTGCCGGCTTCCGGCTGCCGGCACGGACCCCAAAATCAGCCGAAGAGCCGGGAAAAGGGAGATACGGCCGAAGGCCGCAGATCCGGTCGCCCTCCGCCCCCGCGGAGCGGGGGCGGAGGGCGAGAAGGGCCGGAGGGGGTCGGGGACCCAGGCGACACTGCGATGCGCCGACAGCCGCAAGAGCATGAGCTGGGAGCCAGCGATCTACTGCTGACCGCGGGGGGCTGGATGCCGGGGGCTGGGAGACTCAGCCTCCGCTGAGTTCCCGGTAGATCCTCTCGAGATCGTCCACCGAGCCGAACCGGATCGTCAGTCGGCCGCCGCCGCGGCGCCCGTACTGGATCCGCACCGGGGACCCGAGCCGCTCAGTGAGGCGTTCCTCGAGGGCGATCAGCTCGGCGGGACGCTCCCGGCGAGTGGCGCCCGCTTCGGCGCCGCCCGCCTTCGCCTCGTCGTGCCCGCGGACCGCATCCTCGACCTGTCGAACCGACCAGCCCTCGTCCGCCGCCCGGTTGGCCACCCGGACGGCAAATGCCACATCATCGGTGCCGAGCAGGGCTCGGGCGGCTCCGGCGGTGATCTTCCCTTCGACGAGCAGACCCTGGATCGCGCCCGGCAGGTTGAGGAGACGGATGGCGTTGGTGATCGTCGATCGGCTCTTTCCGACTCGGCGGGCGACCTGTTCGTGGGTCATGGCAAAGTCTTCCAGAAGAGAGCGGTAGGCGGCCGCCTCTTCGAGGGGGCCGAGATCCTCGCGCTGGATGTTCTCGACCAGAGACTCGGCAAGTCGCCCGGCATCGTCCGAGCGCCGGATCACCGCGGGAATCTCATACAAACCGGCCACCTTGGCGGCGCGCAGCCTCCTCTCCCCGGCTACCAGCACGTGGCGGCCCTCGTCGTCGGCGGGACCGATGACGATCGGCTGGAGGACGCCCACCTCCCTGATCGACGCCGCCAAGGCGTCCAGTGACTCCTGATCGAAACGCTCCCGAGGCTGCCTCGGATTGGGGCTCACCGCATCGATCGGGACCAGGGCAAAGCCCTCGGTGGGCCGATCCGTCGACAGCAGGGCCTCGAGCCCCCGTCCCAATCCCGATTTACGACCTGCGGCCATGTCTCCTCCTGAATTCCTCGGCGAGTTCGCGATACGCGATGGCACCGCGACTCTTCGGATCGAATGCCTCGATGGGCTCACCGAAGGAGGGCGCCTCTGCCAATCGCACGGTCCGCGGGATCACGGCTTGGTAGGCCTTGCTGCCGAAATGCTCTCGTACCTGCTGTGCGACGTCGGTGCCGAGGGTGGTTCGTCGATCCAACATGGTGATCACGGCACCTTCTATCTCCAGTGTAGGGTTAAGGTTTAACTGGATCGCTTGGATCGATTTGAGCAATTGGCTCAATCCCTCGAGCGCGTAATACTCTGCCTGGATCGGGATGATCACCTCATCGGCGGCGGTCAAGGCATTGACCGTGATCAGGCCGAGGCTGGGCGGGCAGTCGATGAACACGAAATCGTACTCGTACCCCAACTTGTCGATGGCGATCGCCATCTGACGCTCCCGGGAAAATCGGGCAACCAACTCGATCTCGACCGCGGCCAGGTCGATCGACGACGGGGCGAGCGCCAGCCGGTCGACGCCGGTGGGGAGGATGATCTCATCGAGGGTTGCCTCCCCCAGGATCACGTCGTAGACCGACTTGTCGACAAACCTTCGGTCGATACCCAGGCCACTCGTGGCGTTGCTCTGAGGATCGCAGTCGATGATCAAGATCTGCTCGCCCATGCCGCTGAGAGCGGCACCCAGATTGATCGCGGTCGTCGACTTGCCGACGCCACCCTTCTGGTTGGCGAATGCAACGACGGTCGTACGGCGGAGGGGTGACTCAAACACCGAGCCGCATGATAAGGATCCAGGCAGGTCCGTCAAGGACTTCTGCGGGAGTGCCGACGAGCTCGGCGTGCATCCCCAGCGCCTCGGCGACTCCGAGGAGATCACGGGTCCGATCCGGAGGCTCCACTCTCCGGCTCAATCCGAGAACCGCCGTGCCTGCCACGCCGAGCAGACGCCCGGCCAAACCGACCGCTTCGGGCGCCTTGACCGACCCCCGAAACACCAGTCCCGACCATTCGTCGGCGACGTCGAACACATCCCCCTGGGCCACCCGGACATTCTCCAGGCCGAGAATCCGAACCACTCGGGTCAGGAGTCTGATCCGGCGCCCGCCCCTGTCGAGCACCGTCACCTCGGTGTGGGGCCATAGGATCGCCAAAGGGATTCCCGGTAGCCCGACCCCGGTACCGACGTCGAGGATCTCCGACGGTTCGGATGTCCAGGCCACCGAGAACGCCAGTGAATCGGCGACATGGCGGCCCCAGATCCGATTCGCCTCTCGAGGTCCCAGGCCGCCGGCGGGAATGGCCTCATGGATCAGCCACTCCGCGTAAGCCTCGAGCATGTCGACTTGATCGTCGGAGAGGTGATGGCCGGCCCAATTCACGGCGCTACGTGCGAGAGCAGGGGAGTCCACCACGGGAAGA
>JAUYIV010000198.1 GCA_030688105.1 Actinomycetota bacterium
GGCGCGCTGGATGGTTCGGGAGCGGGAGGCCTTTGTGGGCCGGACCAACGAGAAGGCCCGGGAGATGCTGGAGCGGGCGCGCGAACGGTCCGAGGAGCTGGTGAGCGAGTCCTACATCGTCAAGGAGGCGGTCGATGAGGCAAACGCACTGGTGCGGCATGCCGAGAACGAGGCCACCCGCATCCGGCTCGAAGCCGAGGACTATTCCGAACAGGCCTTCGAGCAGACCGAAAGTGTCCTCTCCGACCTACTCTCTCAGGTGAGAGGATTCCGCGCCGAGCTCCATCAGGCTCGACGCGGCGGCGACTGACCTTTGACGAGGGCGATCATGACTCGGGGCCATGCTCCCTTCCGCATCCCCATCTCCGACCTACTCGGCGACGGCGGCCGGCGGCGCGGCATCACCATCGATGCGGAGGTCGAATGGGCCCTGGACCTGTCGAGCGTCGGTCCCCACCTGCATGCCGACCTCACACTGCAGGGTGCCGCCGGGGGGTTGCTGGTCCGTGGGGTCATCGAGACCGAGGCCGCCCACTCATGTCACCGTTGTCTGGTGGAGTGGTCCGAGCTGGTTCGGATCGAGTTCTCGGAGGTGCTCGGCCTCGACGACGACCCCGATGGATACCCGCTCGACGGCGAGGTGGCTGACCTCGAAACCCCGATTCGCGATGCGGTGCTGCTCGCCGTTCCGATCGGCCCGACCTGCAAGCCGGACTGCCGCGGACTTTGCGCTTCGTGTGGGGGCGACTTGAATACCGGTGCCTGCCCGGGGCATGACGAGGAGGGGGACTCCCCGTTCGCCTCGCTGCGGGAGCTGTTCGATTCGTGAGGTCGTGAAAGGCGCGTCATGGCGGTCCCCAAGAAGAAGATGTCCCGCTCCCGGACCCGGCAGCGGAAGGCGAAGTGGACGGTGAGCCGCGCTCACACCATTCGTTGCCCGCAGTGCAACGCCCCCAAGCTCTCCCACCGCGTGTGCCCGGAGTGCGGGACGTACAAGGGCCGGGAGGTCCTCCCGAGCTGAGGCCCCTGACGTGGCCCGGATAGCGCTCGACGCGATGGGCGGGGACTTCGCCCCGCAGCAGACCGTCCTCGGCGCCATCGACGCCGTCGCACGCGGCGTCGATGTCGTCCTTGTGGGAGATGAGGAGCCCATCCGCGCCGAATTGGAGAAGGCGGAAGGGCCGGACCTGCCGGTGGTGCACGCCCCTGAAGTCATCGGCATGAGCGAGGATCCGGCCGCGGCGATCCGCGAGAAGAAGGGGTCTTCGATCAGCGTGGCCGCCAGGCTGGTGAGAGACGGCGAAGCAGCGGGGATGGTGTCGGCCGGCTCGACCGGAGCCGCCATGGCCGCCGCCGCCATCGTCATCGGACGGGTGGCCGGCGTGTCACGACCGGCGATCGCCACGATCTTCCCGCTGGGGACGCCCACCGTTGTGCTCGACGCCGGGGCGAACCTCGATGTCAAGCCCGAGCATCTCGCGCAATTCGCGGTCATGGGCTCCGTCATCGCCCAGGTCTACCTCGGCGTGGACGAGCCCACGGTCGGCCTCCTCAACATCGGGGAGGAGGCCGGCAAGGGACGAGACCTCGAGAAGGCGACGTTCACGCTGATGTCGAAGCAGGCGATCCGATTCGTCGGCAACGTCGAGGGGCGGGACCTCGGCAGGGGGAAGGCCGATGTGATCGTGACCGATGGCTTCACCGGCAATGTGCTGCTCAAGACCGCCGAGGGCACGGCGCGCGCCGTCGGCCGGGTGATCCTCGAGGCGATCGCCGCCGACGAGGACCCTGACGTTCAGGCGGCGTCCCAGGTGATCCTTCCCCGGCTGATGAGCCTGCGAGATCGCTTCGATCCCGAGGCCTACGGTGGGGCCCACCTTGTGGGGGTGAAGGGCACTGTCGTCATCGCCCACGGTTCGTCGTCCCGCGTCGCCATCGCCAACGCATTGGCGATGGCCGCCGAAGGAGCCGAGCGGGGGCTGGTGACCCGCATCGAGGCCGGGCTGCGTGGCTGAGCCTGAGCGCGCTCTGCAGGCGGCGATCGGGTATACCTTCGCCGATCCCTCCCTGCTCGATCTGGCGCTGACGCATCGATCGTTCACCGCGGAGGAGGACGTCGACGAGTCGAATGAGCGGCTCGAGTTCCTCGGCGACGCCGTACTCGGTCTGATCATTTCGACCGAGCTTCACGAAGCCTGGGACCTGAGTGAGGGAGAGATGGCCAAGGTGCGTGCCGCCGTGGTCAACGAGTCCACGCTGGCGGCGGTGGCTCGAGATGCCGGCCTGGACAACGCGGTCAGGATGAGCCGGGGCGAGGACGCCAGCGGCGGCCGTACCAAGGCCTCGATCCTCGCCGATGCCATGGAGGCGGTCATCGCCGCGGTGTTCCTCGACGGTGGCCTGGAGGCGGCGCGGAGGGCGGTACTGGCGAGATGGCGGCCGCTCATCGCTGAGCGTGCCGCGGTCCCAGGTGAGCGCGACTACAAGACTCGACTCCAGGAAGTCCTGGCGCGCGACGGACGGCTGCCGGTCTACGACGTCAGCGGTTCCGGGCCCGATCACTCCCGGGTCTTCGACGCGGTGGTGAGGGTCGACGGCGAGGTGCTGGGGCGAGGCAGCGGCTCTTCGAAGAAGCGGGCGCAGCAGCTGGCGGCCCGGGCGGCATTGGAAGCCCGCGGCGTGGCCGATGCCTGAGCTGCCCGAGGTCGAGGCCACCCGGCGCCATCTCGAGCCGGTCATCGTTGGGAGGACCATCGAGTCGGCAGCGGTTCGCCGCCCGAGGATGGTGCGCCGGCACGAGCGTCCGGAAGACTTCGTCGATCGAGTGACCGGCCGGCGTATCGAGTCGCTGGACCGGCGCGGCAAGTTCCTGCTCGCTCCACTTACCGGCGACATCACCTGGGTCACCCATCTGGGCATGTCGGGCCGCCTGTCGATCGCTTTGCCGGGCGACGAAGAGGCTCCTCACACGAACGTGGTGATCCACCTCGAAGGACCGATCGAGGTGCGGCTGGTGGACCCGCGCACCTTCGGCTTCGTTGCCGCCTGGACTCCTGACGAGTTGGAGACGATGTTTCGGGGCAGGGTCGGGCAGGACGCTCTGCAGGATCTCCCCTCGGCACGGGAGCTCGCCCAGGAGCTGGCGGGTCGGACCGCGCCGATCAAGGCGCTGCTCCTCGACCAAAGGGTCCTCGCCGGGCTCGGGAACATCTACGCCGACGAGATCCTTCACCGCGCAGCCATCCGGCCCGAGCGCCCGGGGGGTTCCCTCGATCCCGCCGAGATCGCCGCACTGCGCCGAGCGATCGGACCGGTGCTCGCGGCAGGGCTGCGCCATGGCGGCACCAGCCTCGGCGACCTGGCGTACCTTCTGCCCGACGGGCGGACCGGGGACTTCCTGCAGCGGCTGGCCGCTTACGGCCGGGCCGGGGAACCGTGCCGCCGGTGCGGTGGCATCATCCAGCGAACGGTGATCCGGGGAAGGAGCAGCTTCTGGTGCCGAGGGTGCCAATTCTGAGGAGGCTGTGCGCCACCCTCATCCTTGGGGTGACGGCGTGCTCCATCGGCGAAGGCGCCCCGACGGCGCTCGACGAGAGTGGCTATCGGCCCGAGGCCGCCGAATTCGCCGCCGCCGCCGATCGGGCCCTCGACGGGACCAGGTTCGAGGAGGTGTCGGTGGGCGATGTCGCCGCGCTGATCGTCGGACTCTGTGTGGCCGGAGGCTCCGTGAAGGCGGCGATCGACGGCCTGGCCGCGGCGGACGGCCCCGTGTCCGACGATTCGATCATGCGGGAAGTGCTCGTCGAGGGCGTCGCCCAGGTGTGTCCGGCGCGTTCGGGCGACGCCGCGGCGGTCGACGCCTACCTGTCGTCGGTGCGGGCCGCGGTGACTGCTTCGGGTGTCGACCTCGTCTTGGACGACGAGCCTCTCATCGCTGCCGGCACCGTGGTCTGTGCGTCGCTCGACGCGGCGCAGGGTGTCGATGGAGCCATCCTCGCCGCGGTCGCGATCCTCTACGGGCTGGAGGCCTCCTCGGTCGAGGAGCTCGACGACGTGATCGACGGCCCGCAGGGCGTCGCGGTGGGCGCAACACTCGCCTCTGCGGCGAAACACCTGTGTTCGCAGCATCAGCAGGTGGTCGCCGACTTCGTGGAGGGCGGATGAAGGCGGATAACGTGGTCGTCACCGGCCTGGTCCAGGGCGTGGGATTCCGGTGGTCGGCGCGCCGGGCGGCCGAGCGCATCGGGGTGCGGGGCTGGGTGCGAAATCGTGCCGACGGATCGGTCGAGCTGCATGTCGAGGGGGACGAGGAGCGCGTCGCGGCGATGCTCGCCTGGCTCCGGAGGGGCCCCGATGGAGCCGTCATCGGGGACCTGGAGGTGGCGGATATCGAGCCCGAGGGGATGGAGAGCTTCGAGATCCGGGAGTGAGGAATTCGCGATTCGCGATTCGCGATTCGCGATACGACGGAGTGGATCCGGCCCAAAGGCTGATGGCCAACGGCGAACGGCCAACGGCCGGAGCGCGTTCGGGAGCGATCAACGCGTTCTGTCGAACCAATTGCCAATTGCCAATTGCCAATTGCCAATTGCCGCCGAGCGCAGCGAGGCCCTTGCCCATCGCCGCCCTCCGTCTCGGAGCGGGGACGAACAACATGGGTGTCATTCGAGTGATACCCTGCCTTCACCCGTGCATCTGAAGACGCTCATGCTGGCGGGGTTCAAATCCTTCGCCGATCGCACCAGGATCGAATGCGAGCCCGGGGTGACCGTGGTGGTCGGGCCCAATGG
>JAUYIV010000064.1 GCA_030688105.1 Actinomycetota bacterium
TGCCCGTTGCCCGTTTGCGACTGTTGCTGCTGACTGTTGACTCTTGACCTATGGCCTTACGACCCTGCCGAGCGGATTGCGGGCGCCTCACAGTTGGGAGTGCACCGACACCCTCCGCCTGCAGCGGGGGAGAGGCACGGCACGAGGGGGCTGAAATCGACATGAATCGCCAATCTCGATCACGGGGGCTCGTGATCCCCCTCCTGGTGCTCTCGCTGGCCGCGGCTTGCACCGGCGGTGCGGACACCGGTACCACGGCCGACACGATGGAGACGGTGACCGTAGAGCCCGACCTCCGAACGAGTCCGTTGACGGTCAATGTCCTTCTGACCGACACCGGGTTCGAGCCCTCGATCATCTTTCTGCCCGCGGGACGACAGATCCAGCTCGTTCTCCGCAATCGGGGAACCGGGGAGCATCATTTCAGGATTCAGGGATTGGTGCCGCTCCGCCTGGCGTGGCTGCAGATCCCGGAAGTCGACGCATACGACCTCGACACGATGACGCCCCAGGAGCTGGCGTCCTACGGGATCGACCTGACCGGTGTCACCGACGACTATGAGATCGATCACATCCTCCACCATCTCCATGGGGTGTACGTGCCATTCCGCGAGGAGTCGCCCTCCGGGATCAAGCCGCTCGGCATCGACGTCCACGGCTGGGTGACGCTCGGCAAGGTCGATGTCGTGAGCTTCATCGCACCCACCACAGGCAGCTACACGTCGGAAGACGTGCTGCATCCGGAGCTCACCGGCGAGGTGATGGTCTTCGACCCGAGTCCTTGACTTCTACCCTCCGTGCTGGGCATACGCAGCCTGGCACGCCTCGATGTAGGTCTCATCTTCGAGTAGGTCCTCGGAGACCTTGGCGATGGCCTGATCAGAAGTCATCCCCTCGGATTCGTATTCGTCACGAAGGGCCGTCGCGGTGGCGTTGATGCCGTCCATGTTCAAGCCCAGGGCGAGCCCTGCCTCGAAGATGAGGTCGAACCGCGTCGCGGACTCCTCCGAGTCGTCGGTGAGCCGGCACCATTCGCGTTCGGCTGTGGTCAACCCGGAGCCGTTGCCGCAGGCCACCAATGCGACCGAAAGCACCAGGGCGGCGAGTCGGTTCACGGCTTTCACGGTAGTGGGGGAGGGGAGCTCATCTGAGCTCATGGCTCTGCGGCCTGATCGGCCGCAGCTCCTGAGTCACCGACCAGCCGCGATCCGAGCGGATGCCGGCCCGGTTCCGTGTCGCGCATGCAGGTCGGGCCGTTTGCCCCTACGCGAGGCTCGATAGCAGCCTCTATCGTGGCCCCTCAGGCCGGCGGGGCGAACCCGCGCTCGGGCTTCGGCGGCTGCTGGACGGAGAGAGACACCACGCCCAGGGAGGGGACTCGATGACGTGGACCGGCGCCTCGCTCAGAGCGCTCGCCATCGTTCTCTACTTCGTCATCGCAACGGTCTGGCTTCCCGATTTCGTCTCGAGGCTCGGCTTCGTCGAAGGCTCGGACCTGGTGGGTGATCTGGTGGTCCCTGCAGTGTGGGGTGTCGGCCTGTTCGGCGGCATGTGGATGCTGCGGATCGGGCAGCGGAAGGGCTCCATCTGATGTCCCTCCCATCGTCGCTGTCGTACTACGACAAGAACATCCCGTGCATGGCGGCGTGCCCGGTCCACACCAATGCCGGTGCCTACGTCGCGGCGATCGCCGCCGGAGACGACCTCACCGCCTACCTAACGGCGCGGATGCCAAACCCCTTTGCCTCCGTGTGCGGGCGCGTCTGCGCGGCGCCATGTGAGGACGCCTGCCGCCGCGGAGCGGTCGACAGCCCCATCGCGATCAGGGCGCTCAAGCGGTTCGTCACCGAGAAGTACGGGCCGGAGTCCGGATCCGACAGGGCCGTGACCGCCCTGGACCGGCCCGAGCGCCCGGAGTCGATCGGCATCGTCGGTGGCGGGCCCGCCGGGCTGGCGGCGGCCCATGACCTCCGCATCCGCGGCTATCAGGTCACCGTCTACGAGGCGACTCAGCTGCTCGGCGGGATGATGGTGCTCGGCATCCCCGAATACCGCCTCGATCGCAGCGTGGTTCGGGCGGAGATCGACACCATCGTCGGCCTGGGTGTCGACGTTCGACTCGGCACGAAGCTGGGCCGCGACGTGACCCTCGAAGACCTGCGGTCTCGCCATGATGGGGTAATGCTCGCTCTGGGTGCCACGTTGGGGCGGGGGCTCGACATCCCCGGCGTGGAGGCCGATGGGGTGCTCCGCGCCATCGAATTCCTGCTCAACGTCAACCAGGGTTTCCACGTCGGTCTCGGTGAGCGCGTCGTGGTCATCGGTGGCGGAAACGTCGCCATGGATGCCGCCCGCACCGCGCTTCGGGCTGCCGCCTACGGCCAACGGCCGGATGTGGGTGTCGAGCTTCCCGAAGGCGACGCCGATCTGACCGAGGCGGTCGATGTGGCCCGCTCGGCGGTGCGCGTCGGGGCCAAACAGGTCACCATCGTGTCGCTGGAGAGTCCCGAGGAGATGCCGGCAGCCGCTTTCGAGATCGAAGAGGCCAAGAAGGAGGGAATCCGGTTCGTCCACCGCCGCGGGCCGCAGCGGATCGAGGTCTCCGACGGCCGGGCGACGGGTCTCACGGTCGTTCCGGTCCTGTCCGTGTTCGATGAGAACGGCCGATTCGCTCCCACCTTCGATGTCGCCATTGAGGAGACCCTCGAGGCCGACACGGTGATCCTGGCGATCGGCCAGGCAATCGACGTCCAGGCGCTCGGCGGCGACTCCGGGCCGGACCTGTCGCCTCGCCGCACCATCGAGGTCGACGCCGGGTCGTTGGCGACTTCGTTGCCAAACGTCTGGGCGGCGGGTGACGCAGCCTTCGGCCCCCGGAACCTGATCGATGCCATTGCCGAGGGTCGCAGGGTCGCCGACAGCGTCCACAAGGCACTCGGGGGCGACGAGGAAGCCGGAAGGACGGGCACCATGATCCCCCTCCGCAACTTCCACAGGCTGACCGATCTCTACGACCGTATTCCCCGCCAGGAGATCCCCAGCCTGCCCACCGAGCGGCGCATCGGGCTGGCCGAGGTCGAAACCGGCTTCTCGGAGGAAGGCGCTCGCCGCGAAGCGCAGCGGTGTCTCCGGTGCTTTTCCAACATCCAGCTCGACGTCGACATCTGCGTGCTCTGCGGTCTCTGCGTGGACGTTTGCCCGTTCGATCTGATCTCAATGGTGCCGGCCGCCGACTTCGATTCCGAGGCGGTGGGGACGGCTCTGCTGCTGGATGAGAAGATGTGCATCCGGTGCGGGCTGTGTATCGAGCGATGCCCCACTGACGCCCTGTCGATGTCGACGTGGGTGGGGGTCGGCGCCCTTCCGATGCCCGAGTTGGTGAAAGCGGGGGTGGAGGCTTGAAGCTGCGTGAGACGAACGTCGGACGCTCGATCTTCCGGAGCCCGGACCGCAAGACAGAGCGGGATCGGGCCGCCGGCCACTGGTCGAGCTTCCTGCTCCACATCTATCCGGTGAAGGTGCGGCGCGAGGAGCTGCACTTCCGCTACAGCTGGTACCTGGGCGTTGCGTCGACCGTCCTTCTCGCCTCCCTGGTGGTCTCGGGCGTGTACCTGATGTTCTTCTACGTGCCTTCACCGACGACGGCCTATGGCGACATGCAGACGATCCAGACCGAGGTGGCGTTCGGCCAGTTCATCCGCAATGTCCACCGTTGGTCGGCGCACCTCATGGTGATCACGGTCGCCGCCCACATGGCCCGGGTCTTCTATCGGGGCGCCTACAAGCCACCCCGCGAGTTCAACTGGGTGATCGGTGTCTTCCTCTTGATCCTCACGCTCCTGCTCTCCTTCACCGGCTACCTGCTCCCGTGGGATCAGCTGGCCTACTGGGCGGTGACGGTGGGAACCTCGATGGCCGACTTTGTGCCCTTCATCGGAGGCTCTGCCCGGGAGGTCCTCGTCGGTGGCGATCAGGTGGGCGCGGCCACCCTCATCCGGTTCTACGTGCTGCACGTCGCCCTGCTGCCCCTGATCATGGTCGCCTTCCTCCTCGTGCACCTCTGGCGCTGGCGCAAGGACGCGATGCTCGATCAGGAACGGCCCGGCATGGGGTTGGGGCCCCATGCTGGGGAGGAGGGCGGGGTTGGGGCCCCGCCCGGGTCTGGCAAGCAGGGAGGTGGGGAGTGAGCGACACTGATCCCCGCGAGGTCGAGGGCAAGCGGCTGCTTGGCATCGTGCCGGGACAGCCGGCGACGGGCGAGCGCAAGGTCCCCGAGGAGCAGGACCTGGTCACCGTGTGGCCCCACCTCCTGGTGCGCCACGCCGTGGTGGGGGTGGCGGTGCTCCTATTCGTCCTCATCCTGGGGATCCTCTTCGACGCTCCGCTTCGGGAGGTGGCCAATCCGTTCGAGACGCCCAACCCCGAGAAGGCGCCGTGGTACTTCGCCGCGCTCCAGGAGCTTCTCTCGCACTTCCATCCGCTCGTGGCAGGCGTGCTCGTGCCCGGGGCGGTGATCGTCGGGATGATCGCCCTGCCCTACATAGATCGGAATCCCGCGGCGCGCCCGGCGTTGCGCAAGGTCGCGGTCGTGGTGTTCACCTCCTTCCTCGTCGTATGGATCCTCCTCACGCTGATCGGCTTCGCCTTCCGGGGTGAGAACTGGGGTTGGGTGTGGCCTTGGGACGAATGGCACGGTGAGCTGTGACCGAGGACATGGATCGAAGGAGGTTCCTCAGCGTCGGCTGGAAGCTGGGCGCGGTGGCGATCGGCTGTGCGGGCGCCTGGACCTCGTGGGACCTCCTCCGACCGCTCCCCGGCTCAGGACTCGGCGGCCTCATCAAGACGGTGCCGCCCGACGAGGTGCCGGCGCACACGACCATCTATGTGCGATCTGCCCAGACCTATTTGACCCGGATCGAGGATGAGATCGTGGCGCTCTGGCAGAAGTGCCCGCACCTCGGGTGCCGCGTGGCCTGGTGCGAGGGGTCGGGCGAGTTCGAGTGCCCCTGCCACGGTTCGACCTTCAACCGGGCGGGCGAGGTGCGTTCGGGCCCGGCCCCGCGCGGGATGGATCGCTTCGTGGTGGCCGAGACCGATGGCGTCATCCAGGTCGACACGGGGACCGTGGTCCGGGGGCAGCCCGCAGGTTCACCCGAGTCGATCGATGAGCCTCCCCGGGATGGAAGCTGCTGATGCCGGACAAGCGGAACTCACCCGAGCACGCCGAGCTCGAGGCATCGACCGCCCGCTGGATGCTCGCCGGGCTGGTGCTCATGGGCATGTTCGTGCTTGCCTTCCCGCTGTTCCGCTTCTATGAGCCGGCCCAGCGCGCCGAGGCCCGTACCCAGCAGCAGGAGTTCCTTGCCGCCCAAGGTGCGGAGGTGTTCGCCGCCAGCTGCGAGTCCTGCCACGGGGTCGCCGGCTCCGGCGCCATCGCACCTGCGATCGGCTCGAAGGACTTCCTCGACTCGGTCGACGACCCCCAGTTGTCGCAGCTGATCTCCGTCGGCATCCCGGGCTCGGAGATGGTGGCCTACTCCCTCGACTTCGGAGGGCCGCTGACCTCCGAGGAGATAACCGCGGTCACCACCTACCTGCGGTCGCTCGAGGAGGGCGCGCCCCAAATGGCCAACTGGCGCACTCCGCTGGACGACACGAGCCTCAGCGGACGGGACTTGTTCGTTCTCGCCTGCTCGCGCTGTCATGGCGTCGACCTGAAGGGGGACGTCGAGCTCGGCTACCCCGACATCTCCCAGGGCTCGATCACCCAGCAGGAGAGCGACGAGTGGATCATCGCCCGAATCTCGGATGGGTACAAAGAGATGCCACGGTTCGGGCGCGTCCTAACCCAGGATCAGATCGCGTCCATCGTCGTCTTCTTGCGCTTCGGAACCGACGTGCCGGTGACGACGACGACCGCCCCCACCACCGGCACCACCGTACCCGGGCAACCCACGACGACGACCATCGAGGCGAATCCCGACAACGATGACGTGCTGGCCCTGGGAGAGGTGTTGTTCCAGCAGCGTGCCGGGGGCCACGGCTGCCAAGAGTGTCACGGGTCCGATGCCGGCGGTACACCGAACGGGCCGAACATCACGGGAGCTTCCCGGACGGCGATCACCAATGCGCTGAACGGTGGAATCCCGGACATGGACTTCCAGCAGAAGCTGACGGCCGACGAGGTCGAAGCGGTGTACCGGTATCTGTTGTGGCTGACCGGGCGGGAGGGGTAGGGAGCCTCGCCGCGCCCGGCTTGTCCAGGGCCCATGGCAACGGCAAGACCTCGGGCGGACGTGTAGAGGAGCGATCGGACGGCGGATCGTGCCCGTCTGCGATCAGCCTTCGGCCTTCAGCCCTCGGCCATCAGCCGGCCGTCGACCGTGCGCCGTTGGCGCGCTCCTAGAAGCAGGCGCTGTTGTCGACGGTCCCCAGGGTGGTGATCTCGAGGATCTGGCCGTTCTTGGCGAAGGCCGTGTAGCCCACCTCGTACGTCGACCCGAAGCTCTCTCCGGCGGCGATGAACTCGACGTTCCCTGACCTCGTCTCGCCACGCTCGAGCGACGTGAGATACTCGTAGTTGGCGCCGCCGCGGGTGCCCTGCTGCCAGTAGTGCACAACCACGGCCGTGGCCTGCCGGCCCTTGCTCTCCAGGGTGATCTCGAAATCGACGCTGCAATCGCCGTTGGGGGTGAACGCAGCGGCCGAGATCGCCTCTGGCTTCCCGGCGAGCGCGGGCGTCGCCACCCATACCATTGCCACCACCGCCGCCAACGCTACGGCGAACCTCGAAGACCTGACGAAACTGTTTCGGCTCATCGCTTTCCTCCGCTAAGCCCTTGCGTCGGTATCGGCGTTTTGCGGTTCGGAACTTGAGAGGGCAAAACCAATCCTCGCGAGATCACTAGTCATTGGACTCTGCCCTGGTCGGCCAGACAGACCGGCCCGCACCTTTCGATGCGGGCCGGCGTTCTTTGGTGGACCGGGTTCGGCCCGTCGCTCTACGGCTCGACGACGAGGGTGCCCGTCAGTTCGGTCGGGTGCGTGTCGCACCAGTACTGGTACTCGCCGGGGGTGTCCACGGTAAAGGTCAGCGTATCGGTCGACGGCGTCGAGGTGTTGATCGGCGTGAAGTAGTGGCTGTCGCCGATCTGGAAGTGAATGTTGTGCGGCTCGTCGGCGCCGGTGTCGTTGTCGGTGAAGGTCACCACGACCTCCTGACCGGCCTTGATCGTGACTTCGTCAGGGTCGAAGGCGCCGCCGACGGCGATGATCGTGACCTCCTGCGACCCGCCCGCCGGAGCCGTGGTCGCGGTGCCCGCGGTAGTGGTCGTAGCCGTGCCTGCCGTGGTCGATGTCGACGCAACAGTGGTGGCCACGGTCGTCGCCGCGGTCGTTGGAGTGCCTGAGTCATCGCCGCAAGCCGCTGCGATCAGGGAGAGTGCTGCCACCAGCACGATCGCGTGAACGCCCTTCATCGAATGCCTCCTCGAGTGAGTGGTCCCGGAGACCGTACGAATCGACAATGCCGCGAGGTAGGGGCCTATTGCGCCCTTCGGTGTGCCGAAGGCCCCTAGGTGGGCATCACCCCGCTCCCTACCTTCACCCCAACTGGTCGACGCAAGCGAGAGGGATTGGGGCATGCGCGCCGATCGCTCCCCGGGGCGAAGACCGAAAGAACAGACCTCTGGGAGGATGAAATGAGTCGACACAGAAGGCCGGGGTTCGCTCCCCGGCTGATCGTCGTCGCTGCGGTGATGGCCATGGTGGCCGCCGCCTGCGACAGCGGCGGGGGATTCTCACAGGCAGACATCGACGCGGCAGTCGCGGACAAGGACGCCGCGATCGCCGCCCTGCAAACGCAGCTCGCCAGTGCCTCCGTCGAGACCGATGTGGTCCAGGTGGGCCAGCTGGCCCCGCCGCCGGGTGGGTTCCAGGTCCCCGGTGATGGATGGGCCAACGAGGAGTCGGTGCGAGGCGGGCTCTGGCTCGTCGCCGAGTTCGACGACTCCAACGAGGGCCCCGACGCGTGGGACATCGCGGCGCACCCGCGGGTGTACTTCACCAGCGAGTCGTACGACAGCAACTTCATCGGCGCACTGCCTGAAGAAGAGCAGCCGGAGAACTTCATCGGCTGGCACGCCATCGATGCCTACTCGAAGGAGGTCGTCGCCTCGGCGCTCTACCAATACAAGGATCCGATCACTCGCGGTCCGCATGGCGTCGGCGTCTCGCCGGACGGCAAGTGGGGATACGTCGGCTGGTCGGAGACCCCCGAAGGCGGATCGCAGGTCAGCTACGTCGGGATCATCAACATTCGGACGATGAAGCTCGACAAGATCCTGATGACCGACGCTCCCTTCCAGGGCGGCCGGCGCAGCCAGGCGCTGCACCACATTCAGGCGTGGACCATGGACGAAACCGATGAAGAGTTCGTCATCCTCCAGTGGGGCTTCGGCGCCAATGGAGGACCGCACCACATCCTCAACCCCAACGATGACAACCGGGTGTACCGGTCCATCACCTACGACGACGTGAAGCCGATGGGTCACCCGTTCACGACGCCGTCCCCTGATGGCAAGTACCTGTACATCTCAATGGGCGCCAACTGGATCCGTGAGGCCGAGTTCCCGGCGGCAGCGGTCGCCAAGTTCGACGTCACCACAGGGACCAGTGAGGTGATCGAGCACACCGGGCGTCATCCGATCGGGATCACCCACACCCAGGACGGCAAGTACACGTACGTGGTCGACGGGACCAGCAGCCAGCTGTACAAGGTCGACAACGAACTGAACGAGGTGGTCGGTCACACCAGCACCGGCATCGCCGGCCCGTATGGGATCTGTTTGAACTGGGACGAGACCGAGGCGTGGATCAACGGGAAGGGCGAGGGCACCGCAAACCTCGGCAACTCGATGTCGATCTTCGACCTGGTGTCGTTCCGGGCATCGCGCGAACACGGGAACACGCCGTTCTACCTCGGTGGATCGGCCTCCTCTGTGGACCACTGTGCCCTCCACCCGGATCCGGAAGTGAATGAGGTCTGGATCTCGAACATGAAGGGTTGGGAGACCATCGTGGTCGACCTCAACACCTACACGGTCGAGGCCTACATCCCGACCCCGCACAGCGGTGACACCCACGGCATGGCGTTCGTGTGGTACGACGGCGGATGGGACAGCGGCGTCCTCATGGGCGACCAGGGTGGCCCGAAGGCGCAGGTGTTCCAGGACATGGTCAAGGCAAACGCGGAGGCCGCAGCGGCTGCCGGCGGCTGAGCCTCCCACTCCCACATCTGACGATCGTATGTGCCCCCGGCTCCGGCCGGGGGCACATCTCGTGTAAGGGCCATCGCCACCCCTTGCCCGTCACCCTTTTCTCGGGCATGAAAGCGCCCTGTGACCGGCAACGGGCAACGGGCAACGGGGTTGGCCCTCCTCAAGCGTCCGCCCTCCGGGGTCGATACCCCAAGAGGCATCGACGTTCCCCGAGGTGACCCTTGGCCGCGTTCAACGAAGACCTTGAGCTCCAGCGGCTTTTCGCCGGGGAGATCGAGGAGAGATCGGCTCGTCTCGTGGCGGGTGCCGCCCGCCTCGGTGGGGGCGAGCCGGAAGACGACTTCCTCGCCGACATGGTGCGCGAGGGCCACACGATCAAGGGGACCGCCCGGATGATGGGCTACAGCGCGGTCTCCGACGCGGGCAAACTCCTCGAGGACGTGTGGAGATCCGTTCGAGAGGGTGAGCTCCAGCCCGACCGTGATCTGGCGGGGTCCCTCGAACGACTGGCCAGAGAGTTGCAGGGCGCCGTCGCTGCCGATCCGGCAACGGGCACGCCGGGACTGGCAACCGGGATGCGAGACCTTCGCCGGTCGCTCGCGATGGATCGGCTGGCGATCGAGGAGCTCGTCCCGGAGGAAGCGGTCGGCTCTCGCGGCGACTACGGCGACCTCGGCGGCCTGCTCGGAAGCCTCGACTCCTGGGCGTTCGGCGAGAACACCCGCGTCAACGCCGCCAGCCTGTTCCGCCTGATCAATGAGATCTGCTCCCTGAGGGTGGACGCCGAGGCCGTGGTCGCCGCCGTCGGCGAGGTCACCCGAAGCCTCGACGATCCCAGCGCACGGGACGAGTCTTTGCTTCGTCTCGGCTCGATGGTGGAGGCGACGGAGAAGGCCGTCATCGATCTGCAGACCCGAGCCGTCGAACTCGCCGCAGCGCCACTCAGCGAGATCACGAGCACGTTCCGTCAGCTCGTGCGGTACGTGTCGCGGAAGGCGGGCAAGGAGATCAGGTTCGAGCTGGTGGGTGACCAGAACACCGCCGACCGCCAGGTCCTCGAGCGGCTCTCCGATGCGCTCCGACATCTCTTGGTCAACTCGGTGGAGCATGGGGTGGAGCTGCCCGACGACCGCGTCGCCGCCGGCAAGCCACGCACCGCCACGGTCGCCCTTCGGGCGGAGGCCACCGACCATCGCCTCTCCATCGTCGTCGAAGACGACGGCCGAGGCGTCGACTGGGACGCGGTCCGTCGTGCCGCCGTGGAGAGCGGCCTGTTGCCCGAAGGGGGGTCGGCGGACACCGAATCTCTACGGTCGCTTCTGTTCGCCCCGAGCTTCTCCACCTCTCGACCCAGCGACCTCGCCGGCGACGGGCAGGGGCTGGCGGTGGTCGCCGAGGCCGTCGAGGCCCTCCATGGCAGCCTCACCCTGGAGACCGAGCCCGGCCAGGGCACCAGGGTGTCGATCACCGTGCCCACCAGCCGTGCGCTGCAGGATGTCGTGCTGATCGTGGCCGCCGGTCAGACCTGGGGCATTCCCGAGCTGGCAGTGCTGGATCGAATCGCCCTGGATACCGTCGACGTGCTCGAGACCCCGCAGCGGACCGAGATGAGCTGGCGGGGAGCGACGGTGCCCGTCACGTCCTTTGCCGAGGCAGTCGGGCTCCGCGAGACGGCCGAGCTCACCAAGGTCCTGGTCGTGTCGAGCCCGGTGGGCCCGGTCGGGTTCATGGTCGTCGACGAGATCGGCAGGCGGCAGGTTGCGGCGCGCGGGCTCGGGCCGGTGCTCGACGGCGTGCGCCACCTCACGGGAGCCGCGCTGCTCGGCGGCGGCGACGTCGTGGTGCTCGTCGATCCGAGCCGGCTGGCCGAGCGTGCCCGGGCCGTGACGAAGCCCATCGGCCCGCGGCTGCGCGTGCTCGTCATCGACGACTCCCGCGGTGCCCGTCAGGTTGTCGGAGGAGCGCTCGGCTCGGCCGGGTTCGAGGTCGACCTGGCCGGGAGTCCCACCGAAGCGCTGTCCGTGCTCGCCGAGCAGGAATTCGACGCCATCGTCATGGACTACGTACTGCCTACCATGGATGGAGCCACCTTGGCCGGAAGGGTCCGAGACCTGGGAATCGACGCTCCCATCGTCATGCTCTCCGGCGCTGCCACCGCGGAGGATCAGAGCCGTGCCCTCGAGGCGGGTGCCAACGCCTACCTGGACAAGGACGACGTGCGCAAAGGTGCGCTCGCGGAACTGATCCATGATCTGACCGACGCGTAGCCAGGGAGCCGCCCACGGCATCGCCAAAGAGGGTATCGGGACAAGCGTGACCAGCCCGATCTGGCTCAGTGGTTGGGCGGCGACGTGCCTCGGGAGCCCTGATCCGCCTGGGAGCGAAGCTCATCATGCAAGGGACTCCGGAACCTCGGCGACACCACCGTGCCATCGAGCCACTCATTCAGTGAGGCCGCCTCGGTGGAGATGAAGCGCATCGAGGTCATGTTCACAGCGGTGGGCGCGCAACGCGCCCACCGCTGGCCATCGGCCATCGGCCTTCCACCATCCGCCGGAGACGCG
>JAUYIV010000207.1 GCA_030688105.1 Actinomycetota bacterium
GACGTCCGGCCGCTCAGCCAGATTGGTGCCGATGCGCGAACCCGTGCTGAAGTAGAGGGACCCGTCGAGCCAGACGCCCCAGACCGGCCGCGTGTGCGCCCGCCCGTCGGTCAACGCAGACGCTACCCAGTAGTTGCGGGCACGCTCCAGGCGCTCCCTGGCCCAGTTCCAGGGGAGCAGATGCGGGCCAGGGGTGAAGTAGCCGCTCGGCTTCTTCGGTCGGCCCGGTCTGGGCTCGTTGGCGGGCATGACGGTGCGCGAGCTATTCGCGCGCGGCGCGCTTCTCCATGTAGCGCATCGCGGCGAAGAAGGGCAGGGAGGCGGCGAGCGCGGCCAGCGCCGGCTGCCACCAACCGCCGAGGAGCATGAATATCCCGGAGGAGATGGCGAGGGCCATCCCGAGGACGGCCACGATCCGGACCACGGCGAGTACTGCTGTTGCCCTGTCCTGATGCATCCTTCACCGATCTTAGCACGCGGCAATCCCCGGCCCGTTTCCGAACCATCCGCTGTAATTACCTCCCCGGCAGGAGTTATAATCCCCCCACGACGAGCGCGATTCGTGGCCGTTTCATCGCCAACGGGCGTTCTCGGCGAGGTCCCGCGATCAGGCATCAGGAGGCACGAACATGGCGGAGGGCGAGAAGGCCGTTAACGGCAAGATCCTGAACGTGAGGCTCAGCCAGGGCGTAACCGAAGCCGAGCGCCTTCCGGACGAGATGTACCGCAAGTACCTCGGCGGCTACGGCCTTGGCGCCCGTCTGCTGTTCGATCGTATTCCCGCCGGCGCCGACGCCCTTGGGCCGGACAACGTCCTCGGCCTCATGCCCGGCCTCCTGACCGGCACGCCCCTCTTCGGCATCCGCTTCCAGGCCGTGGCGAAGTCGCCGAAGAACAACGGCTGGGGCGACGCCAACTGCGGCGGCGACTTCGGGCCCTTCCTCAAGAACGCCGGCTGGGACGGGGTGCTCCTCTACGGCCAGGCGTCGAAGCCCGTTTACATCCTCATCGAGGACGACAAGGCCGAGATCCGCGACGCTTCCGACCTCTGGGGCATGCTCGCCATCGACGTCGAGAACGCGCTGAAGGAGCGTCACGGCAAGAAGGCCAGCGTCGCCTGCATCGGCCCCAGCGGCGAGACTATGTCGCTGATGGCCGGCATCTGCAACGAGCGCGGCCGGCTCGCCGCCCGCAGTGGCCTCGGCGCCGTCATGGGCTCGAAGAAGGTCAAGGCAGTGGTCGTCAAGGCCTCGCGGGCCATCATCTGCGGCGACAAGGACAAGTACCAGATGGTGCGGACCTCCCTGGACGAGTTCCGCGCCCCGATGGCCAACTTCTTCCGCAACTACGGCACCACCGGCATAACTAACGCCTCCGCCTTCTCCGGCGACTCGCCGGTGAAGAACTGGGGCGGCGCCGGCGCCGTCGACTTTCCCGCCGGGCAGCAGCTTACGGGCGACAACTTCAACGCCAGGATGAAGAAGAAGTACGCCTGCTGGCACTGCCCCCTCGCCTGCGGCGCCGAGAGCCTGGCCTCCGAGAGCGCGAAGTACCCCTACCCGGCGAGCACTCACCGCCCGGAGTACGAGACGAACGCCAGCTTTGGGACGATGACCCTCAACGGCGACCTTGAGTCGCTGATCTACATCAACCATCTCTGCAACCAGTACGGCCTCGACACTATCGCCGCCGGCGCGACCGTGGCTTTCGCCATCGAGTGCTTCGAGAACGGCATCATCACCAAGGAGGACACGGACGGCCTCGAGCTGCGCTGGGGCGGCACGGACGCCGTTATCGCCCTCCTGGAGAAGATCGGCCGCCGTGAGGGCATCGGCGATGTCCTGGCCGATGGCGCGGCGAAGGCGGCCCAGCGCCTGGGCCGGGGCGCCGAGAAGTTTGCCATGGCCGTGGCCGGCGAAGAGCTGCCGATGCACGACCCGAAGCTGAACCCCGAGTACTTCACGACCTACAAGCTCGACCCCACGCCGGCGCGTCACACCCAGTACGAGGGTGGCGCCCGGGCGGAGTGGGCCGTCGCGCCCCGGACCCGGGACAAGAACGTGGCCGAGGGCCGCGGCCTCCACCATAAGGGCGCGTCCGAGTTCATGCACGTGGTCAACGCGACGGGCATGTGCATGTTCATCATGTCGGCGGCGCCGAACAACCGCATCCCGGAGTGGATCAACCTGACCACGGGCTGGGACATGACCCACGAGGAGGCGCTGAAGGCGGGCGAGCGCATCGCCAACCTGCGGATGGCCTTCTCCGTCCGTGAGGGCGACATCGTCACGAAGCGACAGGTGCCGGGCCGGGCCTGGGGCGGCGAGCCCCTGGAGGCCGGTCCCCACGCCGGCTTCAAGCTCGACGTCGATACCCTGGAGAAGGAGTACCTCGCAGCCTGCGACTGGGACGCGGAGACGGCGAAGCCCAGCCGGGCGAAGCTCGAGTCCCTCGGCCTCAAGGACGTCGCGGACGCCATAAAGGCCTGATCCTGCAGATGCGGCGACCTTCAGGTCGCGCGGACGGGTCTGAAGACCCGTCCCTACGCTGGGTGGGGGCATGAGGGGCGTGTTTCGATGCCCAGGCTTCAGCCTGGGGTGGGGACAGGAAGCCCCTCGACTGAAGTCGGGGGCATCGGTGACAGAAGGGTAGGGGCGCTGTGCGCTGCGTCCCTACGCCGTTCCCGCGGACCGAACCAGAACTGCTCTACAGTCCACTCCCATTCCCCTTTTCCCTGTTGACAGCCATCCAGC